>JANTFQ010000298.1 GCA_024763405.1 Calditrichaceae bacterium | reverse complement strand
GGTGAAGGTTTGCAGCATCAGGACGGGAACAGTCATCTGCTTGCTTATCCCCTGCCCAATTTAAAAGCCTACGATCCGGCGTTTGCTTACGAACTGGCCGTAATTATTGAAGACGGTTTAAAACGGATGTACAGGGACCAGGAAAATATTTTTTACTACATCACGGTCATGAATGAAAACTACCCTCAACCGGCCCGTAAAATTGATAAAAAGACGAAAGAGGGCATCATCCGGGGATTGTATAAATATAAAAATGCAGGGAAGAAAAACACAAAGCTAAAAGCGCATCTGTTCGGCAGCGGGGCCATTTTAAACAAAGCCTCCGCCGCGCAGAAAATTCTGGAAGAAACCTACGGTGTTTCCACCGCCCTCTGGTCGGTCACAAGTTATAAAGAACTGCATCAGGATGCCCTGCTGACGGAACGGGAAAATATGCTCAATCCCGGCCGGAAACCCCGCGTTTCTTTCCTGGAAAAAACCTTAAGCGGTGAACAGGGCGTTTTTGTGGCGGCTTCTGACTATGTAAAGGCGCTGCCCGAATCAATTGCCCGCTGGATTCCCGGTTCTTTTTTCTCGCTCGGCACCGACGGTTTCGGCCGCAGTGACGGCCGGCGACACCTGCGCGATTTTTTTGAAGTGGATGAGCGTTACATTGTTCTGGCTGTTTTGTATCTTCTGATGAAGGATGGCAGCCTGGCCCCGAAGGTGGTTCAGCAAGCCGTTAAAGATTTGGATATTGATCCCGGAAAAGCGAATCCGATGCTGGTCTGAAAGCTCCGTTTAATCGGCGTTAGTTCTCAGACAAATACAAAAATCGGACCGGTATCAATTCCGGAATAAATTAACAAGAAGCTGCTGTGCCCTTTTTCGGTAATCAGCAGATAATACGTAAGGAATTAAACATGTCAATCGAAATAAAAATACCCGAACTGGGTGAAAATATCAGCGGGGGCCGGGTCGTTTCCATCCTGGCCGAAACCGGAAGCGCCGTGAAAATGGAACAACCGCTTCTGGAGCTGGAAACCGATAAAGCCGTAATTGAACTGCCCAGCCCGGCCGCCGGAACAATCAAAGAAATCAAAACGAGCTCCGGCAGCGATGTAAAAACAGGCGATGTGGTTTTTATTCTCGAAGAAGCAGACGAGCTGCCTGCACCGGCCGAAGCGTCTCCCGCCGAAATGGTAACAGAGGACTTACCCGCTGTTGATGAAGTAAAACCAGTACCGGCCAACATAGAACCTGAGCCGGAGGTTAAAGAGATAGTCACGGAATCGAAGCCGGCCGCCAGGACGGATTCTGCGCCTGTTCCCGCGGCGCCTTCGGTACGGCGTTTTGCCCGGGAAATCGGCGTTGACATTTATGCGGTTCCCGGAAGCGGTCCCTCCGGACGCATTTCAATCGACGATGTTAAACAGTGGTCTAAAAAACTGCACAAACAGCAGGCCGGTGGTGTCGGCGCATTAAGTGGCATTCCTGCCGAAAGTCTGCCCGATTTCAGCAAATGGGGCGAAATTGACCGCCAGAGCCTGAGCAGGCTGCGCGAAACTTCGGCCAAACATCTCAGCTACGCCTGGGCGGTTATTCCCCACGTAACACAGTTTGACAAGGCCGACATTACCGAATTAGAGCGAATTCGAAAAAAATATGCGCACCTGGCCGAAAAGGCCGGCGGTAAATTAACGGTTACCGCGATCCTGATTAAGGTAATTGAAAAGGCGCTCAAGAAATTCCCGCAGTTTAATGCCAGTATTGATATGCAAAACAATGAAATTATTTATAAAAAATACATAAATGTCGGCGTTGCCGTCGACACCGAGCATGGTCTGCTGGTTCCGTCTCTTAAAAATGTTGATCAAAAAAATATTATTGAACTGGCAGCCGAACTGGCGGAAGTATCTCAAAAAGCGAGAGATCGTAAACTGACGATGGATGACCTGCAGGGCGGAAATTTTTCTATCTCAAACCTCGGCGGAATCGGCGGTACCGGATTTACGCCGGTTGTGAACAGCCCGGAGGCCGCGATACTTGGTGTTTCGAGGGCCGAAATGCAGCCGGTTTACCAGGACGGCAACTTTGTCCCCCGATTGATGATGCCCTTATCGCTTTCTTATGATCACCGTATCATTGACGGCGCCGCGGCAGCGCGGTTTTTACGCTGGGTCTGTCTTGCGCTCGAAGAGCCGCTTCTGCTGGCTTTGGAAGGATAACCGTGAAACAGCTGTCCTTTTAGGACGGCTTTTATTTGAAAACCGATCGGTTTAAACGGATCTGTTTTCGCTGAATTTTTTTTGGAGAACCTATGTCTGAAATACAAAAAACACATCTTGCCGTAATCGGTGGAGGACCCGGCGGTTATGCTGCTGCTTTTTTAGCGGCCGATCTGGGCCTGGAAGTAACCCTCATCGATCCCGCTGAAAATCCGGGCGGGGTTTGCCTCTACCGCGGCTGCATACCATCCAAGGCGTTGCTGCATCTGGCAAAATTAATAAATGAATCCCGTGAAGCCCAGAAATGGGGGCTTACCTTTTCCGAACCGGAAATAGATTTGGATAAAATCCGCTCATGGAAAGATAAAGTAGTAAACCAGTTAACCGGAGGACTTGGGCAGCTCTCCACGCAGCGTAAAATCAGGCATTTGCGTGCCAGAGCGATTTTTAAGGACGCGCATACGCTCGAAATTGACGAGACGGAAAAGGGAAAAAGCCAACTGAAGTTTGATTACGCTATTCTGGCATCCGGTTCACGTCCCACCCATATCCCGGGTTTGTTTATCGAAAGTCCGCTAGTCATGAATTCCACCCAGGCGTTGGAGCTGCAGGAAATTCCGGAATCGCTGCTCGTCGTCGGTGGCGGTTATATCGGGCTGGAAATGGGTACCGTTTATGCGGCGCTGGGCAGCAAGGTGTCGGTGGTGGAAATGCTGCCGAATTTATTGCCAGGTGCAGACAGCGATTTGGTACGGGTGCTAAAGAAAAATCTGGATGAAAAATTTGAACAAATTCTGCTGAACACCAGAGTCCGTGCACTCAAAGAGGTAAACGACGGCATCAAGGTCCGTTTTGAAGGCGGGAACGATCAAACTTTTTCCCGCGTGCTCTATTCCATCGGCCGCACCCCCAATTCCGAAGGGCTCGGCCTGGAAAATACAAAAATCAAAACGGATAAACAGGGATTCGTTATCGTTGATAATCAAAACCGCACGGCAGAAGCTTCTGTATTTGCCATCGGTGATGTTGCCGGCGAGCCCATGCTGGCGCATAAAGCCTCGGCCGAAGGCAGAACCGCCGTGGAAGTCATTGCCGGACATAAAGCAGCCTTCGAACCGGCTGCTATTCCGGCAGTGGTGTTTACCGACCCCGAAATTGCCTGGGCAGGCCTGACAGAGAAGCAGGCCAAAGCGCGTAAAATTGAGATTGAAATCCAGCGTTTCCCCTGGGCCGCTTCGGGACGGGCGTTAACAATGGATCGCACCGACGGGCTGACGAAACTGGTTATCGATAAAAAGACGGAACGTATTCTCGGGATGGGCATTGCGGGAAGCGGTGCCGGAGAATTAATCGCCGA
>JANTFQ010000297.1 GCA_024763405.1 Calditrichaceae bacterium | reverse complement strand
AAATACCTGCAACCGTATTTTCCCGGGTGCGGGCATATCAAAACGAAGTGTTGTAAGCGGATTAAACGGATTAGGATAATTTCCACGCAAAGCAAACGACATATCTGCCAGGATATCCTTGCTTTTATCCAATCCTAAGGGCGGGTCGTCCAGTACAAGGGTTTGGGGACCGGTATAAGTAACTTTTACCCACAGTTTTTGTCCGCCTGTTGAGGTATCCGCATTTCGCACTTTAACTACCAGCCAGTTTTGTGTTCCCGGCGTAAAATTTAAACTGGAATTTCCGCTGGCTGTATGATCAAGTAAAAATGTTCCGGTATGTGCGTATAATTCGACGGTATATGAATCGTCACTGTTTTCCGGGAAAATTTCGATTAAAATGTTTTGCAAAGGAGCTGCCCAAATCTTACAAACCGTTCTCAAATCCATACTATTCGCAGGCAGCTGCCCCCCTTGTTTAAGCGAGCTGGGATGTCGATCCCCCAGGTCATTGGCCATTTCCCATTCCTGGGAAGTGCTGCGCACAGGCGGTTCAAATCCACCAGAAATTCCCGCCGGCCCCCAAACAGCATATCCACGCCGGATATTGCTGCCGTCACAAGGGGGAACCCAAAGAGTAACCTGCCCCTGACTGTCTGTCCAGATATCATCAGAATTAGCACCGGAATAATCCGTCAAACGTACATTGGGTCCAAAATTGGTTTGTACGGTCGCTGTTTGCGGCGTGGACCAATTATCATTGGCCGCGATGAGCGCCTTGCCACTGCGTTCGATAACCAGCAGATCCTGAGCCTGCCAGCGCACTAAATACGCGCCATCCTTAAAATTAAGTTTTTGATGGCACCAAATCAGATTCGTTAAAAAATCCCGTGCAGGCAGCATACTTTCATCAGTCGGTTCGTGGCTCCAACGGTTGCTGTTTGTTCCGATATCAAATAAATCTTCAAAGAAAACCGAAGGTGAACCGTCCACCGCAAAAGCGATGGCATAGGCGGCCTCAATGCGGGGTTCACCAGGATCCGCATGACCGCCGATTTCATTTCCGGTATCCCACCCGTTATAATTTCCATTTTCATCCAGTATTGGGCGAAAAGTATCGTGGCTATTTACAAACGGTACTGTTCTGTTACGACGGTTTTGCTGTGAGCCTGGAATGGACCCCATATCATAAGAATCAAACCCATATATCATATCATGCAGAGCTTGCCGGAGGCTGAAATCGAAAGTCCCGACAATATCGGTAAAGCCGTCGCTATTATTGACATCATCTACCCATTGATCCATTTCTTCTTTACTGCCCACATATTCTCCCGCGGCAAACATCGCTTCTCCACCTGAAGCCCAGCCGGCGTCATTGGCCAGATGCCACAAAAAATCTTTCGTTGCCCAATAGGGAAAATGCTTAGCAGCGTCAATCCGGAAGCCGTCCACATCGGTTTGTTTTTTCATCCAGATATTCCAGGTGCGCATTCCATTACGCATATAGTCCGCCGATTGAGCAGGATTGTAAGTGGCATTACTGCTTTGTCCGTAAGCATTTTGATAATAACAGATATCGGGGCCCCAGTCACCGGAAGTCCAGTCATCGTTTTCTTTATTATGATCGGGGTTCGGATGAAAATTCTGCCAGTTTTTGTAGAAACGGCCTTCTCTTGCTAAATAATTTTCTACACTGGCAGAACTTGCCGGTGTATTGTAACAGGCATAGCGAAAATTTTTATACTGATTGGACCAGGCTTCCGGATCATCCCCTCCTTCTCCATTGGCAGTGCCGGCATTCGCCAGGTGATTCCAAACCACATCCTGAATCACATCGATTCCATTCGCGTGTAAAACGGCAACTGAGCGCAGATATTCATCTTTATCCCCCACTCGTGTATGCAGGTTAAATTTCTGATACTTATCCCCCAAATCATAATGGTCAAACGGTGCGTACCCATTGGATTCTGAGGTGTGATTTTTTACCGTGGGAGGAATCCAGACCGCATCGATGCCCATCTCACTCAGGCGGGGAGCAAGCAAGGCTAAATACGTTGCCCAATTATCGGGATAATTATCATTCCAATAATCCCACCAAAATCCCTGGAGAACAACTTTTCCGTTCCAGGGATTAGCATAGCCACTAACAGAAAGAATGAAAACAGAAACAAAAAGAAATAATATTTTACTGAATACCCGCACCATATATCTTGACTTTCTTTATTCAACACCCCGCCGCTTCAAAACAAATGCAATAGGGACTCCGGATGGATTTGAATATTTATAACGATTTTAATACTGGATTTTTAACCTGTCCGGATGGAATTTTTACGATTATTGCAAAACGATCATCTTGCGAACCTGCGTTTCGGTTCCGGTAGTCATACGATAAAAATATACACCGCTGGTAAGTGAACTTGCATCAAAATCAACCTTGTAAGAACCGGGGTTTTGTTGTTGATCTACCAAAGTGGCAACCTTTTGCCCAACAGCATTCACAACCGTCAATCTAACATTTTCAATCCTATTTAGATGATAAGAAATGGTGGTAACCGGATTGAATGGATTGGGGTAATTTTGCGCCAATACTATATTTTCAGGAATTTTATAGGCTTCACTTTCAATATCCGAAGGAGTTCCAATGGGAATATCCAGAGCATAATTATCTAATTCGGTGGGATCATTCCAACTTGTCATTACCTCATCATCCGGACAGGCATCAAATACACCGTGTTCCGTATCATTGTCACCACTTACATAAAATTGGACATCACACGTCAAAGCATTGCCTAATGTTGCTCTCGGAACACGACATTCTATATAACTATAATCTTCTGCCCATTCCATTTCCGTGTCAAAAATATTTGTTTCACCGCCTAACCAGCCGCTTCCATCCCATTCACGCAATTCTGCATAATTATCCTGCAATCGGCCAATGGGAACAAAATCAGGTTTTTCGTCATCCGGAGAATATACATAACTCACCGCCTGCCCCCAGGGACAGTTCCATCCTCCGTCGGTTTTTACATTAATTGCAAACGCTGCACGCATCCAGCCGGCAGGATAACCGCCGGAAATAAAGAGAACAGAATAATAAGCGTAGTTTTCATCATATGTTACATATAAACGATCTACGTTTACCGAACTCCAACCTGCAGACCCGTCAGCAACCGCTACCGCGCTACCCCATACGGCCTCTCCATCAAATACGCCGTCAATGTCTGGAGTTCCCGCAAATAAAGAAGAAGCTATTAGTAAAAAACAGACGATAAGAAAATATCTTTTTTTCATAATGTCTCCTAAGAATATTTGTAATGGCAAGAATGTTAACTCTAAACTGAGTGACTTGTTAAAATAACATACAAAATTCTTCTCTTAAAGTAAAATGGAATTTTCCAACCATAAAATTTCTAAATGTATTTATTAGATGAACAAGTTCTATAAACCGGGCTTATTGTTTAACGCAATAAAACCATTTTTCTGGTTAATAGAAGCTCCTGTGTTCTAAGCGTATAATAATAAACACCGGACGCCAAATCTTCGGCATTAAAGGTAACCGAATACTTTCCGGCCTCCAGTCTCCGGTTTACCAGTGTACGTATCCTCTGC
>JANTFQ010000296.1 GCA_024763405.1 Calditrichaceae bacterium | reverse complement strand
CCATAGGGGCTGTGCGATATTTCCGGTACGGGGTCTGTGTTTCGCTGAAAGATAAAACAGCGATCGATTAAAACGGAATTAAATAAAATTTTTTCATACATTTCGGGTAAATATTCGCCGGACCAAAGATAGCCGTGAACACTGTCCTGGGAGAGATCGGCAGATAACAGTTTCTGCAGGGGAGCACTCTTGGAAATGATCAGTTTTAAATCCGGAATATCCATCAGCTGAAATATGGTTTGCACAGGACGCAGACCGCCATTAAGAGCGCTTAGTTCTAATTCGGCCAGCTGATCTTTGGAAAAATCAGAAACAGGGTCTGCCGTGCATTTAAAATAGATATATTTTTTACTCATGGAATGGGGGTACTAAATCCAGTTTAAAATAAATCCAAAAACAATTATGGCCGCAATATCTACCGCATAGATTACAGCGACTGTGTTAACTTTTTTCTTCAGACTATCCATATCAAATACCCAGTAAGCCACCAGGAAAAAAGTCAGGTAGCCAAAAAGCACGATAAGCACAGGCGCAGAGACATTCCACCAGGCATATTCCCAGGTCAGCACACCGGCGGCATTTAAAAGCATCTCAACAAAAACACAAAAAACGGAATTGACAACGGCAAAAAACCAGCGGTTTGGAATACCGATAATTTTCATATTTTTATCCGCCGGCAGCATTTTGCTAAAGGCAATTCCGGCAACGGCGAACATAAAGGAAATTTCGATATTTAAACCGATAAAAATTAAATAGGCCGTTTTCCCCGGCGCGCCCCAGACCGGCGCGAAGTTTGTAAAATGAAAGACAAGCGCATTCCAGATTTCATTAAACCAGTCCATCCCCCAAAAAGCCAATCCGGCGAAAACAAGGTTCCAGTTTTTGCGCTCTATTTCCACCGCGTACACGTACACAACAAAAGCAAATAATGTAATTACATACCATTGAAACTGACTGCTGTCCCGTAAAATTTTGACCGCATCCAGGGCGGATTGTGCCGGCATTTTGCGCTCCTTTATTTAATTCTTTATTCGGAGAAATTAAGAACTCTTTTTGAAAAATTCTGGAATGACATCTGGCAAAGTGGTTTCACACAACCTCAAAAACCAGGCTTATTTTACAAAATCCAGAATTCCTTCTTCATCAAAACCAATCCAGAAACGTCCCTTATGTTCAATCAGCGGCCGCTTGATCATTCCCTGTTCTTTTACCAGCCACTGCAGCAGGTCTTCTTCTTTTAGATCCATCTTTTTTAAGCCGAGTTTCCGGTAGGTGGCGCCCTTGCTGTTTAAGACCACATCCATCCCAAGCTGATGCACTACATCGCGTAAAAAATCTTCACTTACCGGAGTTTTCTTCACATTGATAAAATCATATTCAATATTGTTGTCATTCAAAACCGCACGGGTTTTACGAATCTGTTGTCAATTGGGAATACCGTATAATTTAATCATCGTTTTCCTTCTTCTTTCAATTGGGAGGTAGTTTTAATAATTTTATATTTAAGATGGGCAAAAATACAAAGAAACTTTCAAAATTCAAAGAAACACCGGTTTTATCTATGTATTTGGTTAATACGTAATTTTTTTATACCGGAACACTTCGTGTGTGTGTGAAATAACTTTCTTTTGTGGTGAAATGGCCCGGTTTCATTCTTTCCAATACGACTATATTGGCACGAAACCCCGCTTTCATTCGTCTTTCTTCTAAAAATATTAAAAAAAACCTCTGGCACGCTTCTTGAAATGAACGAGTGGTTAACTGTAATATTACATTCTGTGGAGGTAAAAATGAACATCGTTAAAATTGAAGGTATTGGACCATCCTATGCATCCAAATTGGCAAAAGCCGGTATTAAAACCGTTAGCGGCTTACTCAAAAACGGGGCCTCCGGCAATGGTCGCAAATTAATCGCAGACCTTTCCGGTATTTCAAAAGAGAAGGTTTTGGATTTTGTTAATATGGCCGACTTATTCCGCGTAAAAGGTGTGAGTTCTCAATATGCTGAATTATTAAAAGGAGCCGGTGTCGACACCGTTAAAGAACTGGCGCAGAGAAATCCGGAAAACCTTTTTAATGCAATGGTAGAGACTAATCAGGCAAAAAAACTGGTTCGTTTGGTTCCGGCACAAAGTAAAGTAACCGACTGGGTTGCACAGGCTAAAGCGTTACCACGTGTTGTGGAATATTAAATACCTAACGAACTAAAAAACAAATAAATGTTTTCATTTAAAATAGTAAGGAAATTCAAATGTTCAGAAAGAACTTAAACACCTTTCTTTTTACTCTTGCCTTTTCGGCCTTATTACTGGTAGGTGCAAACCCGCTTCAGGCTTCTTCAGAATCCACAAATTCGTCTTTAGATGCGCCTATTGTTAAAACAGTCGGTCAAAAAAAGCCTAAAAAGAAAACCAAAAGTAAAGCCGTTAAAAAAACAAAATCTGCCAAGAAAAAAGCAACTGCAAAAAAAGGAAACAAGAGTAAGCAGGCGAAGAAAAAAGCAGGTACAAAAGTAAAAAGCAAAAAAACTGTAAAAAGCCTGAAAAAGAACAATTCCGTCGCGAAGAAGGGCGTTAAACGTGCTTCACAAAAGAAAATGAAACAGGGCAAAAAAAAGGCTTCCGCCGCAAAACGTACCGTGCGTGATAAAACAAAACGGCAGTGCGCCGCGACTACCGCAGCAGGAACCCGCTGCAAACGCAATGCGGCTCCCGGTTCAAAATACTGTTGGCAGCATAAAAAAAAGCATTAGAAACAGCGTTTTTTATAACCACAGACCCGTTTAGCCGGCAGAATAATTCCGCCTTTAAACGGGTTTTTTATTTCTTCTTTTGAACTTCTTCAGAATCCGGGCGCAGAATGATGGGTGTCATATCCTGAGGCTTTTTCCCTTTCATCCCTGCATAAAATTTACGTATTTTTTCAAAATCGCTTTTAATATCGCCGCTTGGCATAATTATCGGGCCAAACCCGCCGGTTTTATTTCCATAATCTAAAAAAGCCAGGGCGATAGGAATACCCGCGGCCAATGCAATATAATAAAAACCGGAACGCCAGAATTCGGCCTTTCCACGTGTTCCTTCCGGGGAGACGGTGAGCACTAATTCCTTGCGACTATCAAAAACATCCGCTACGAGCTGCACAAAATTTTTAGTGGTATCACGATTGACCGGTACTCCGCCGATGAGCCTAATAACCCAACCGAAAGGTTTTTTAAAAAGAGTGTGTTTCCCAACCCAGTTTAGCCGGACGCCAGCCGCAGCAAAAATAAGCAGCCCAATCGGAACATCCCAGTTTGATGTATGCGGATATCCCAGCATTACATATTTTGGAATTCCCGGCCGTTCTCCAACCATTTTCCACCCAATAAGCTTTAATATCCAGCGGGCTAAAACAGCAATTATCTTAAGTTGCTGTGTTTTCTTTTCCTTAATCATTTGCTTTTACATCCCTGTGGTTCAATGTGTCGTCTGCCTTTACAAAGCCGGATAATTGTAAATATACCACTGGTTTCTTTTTATCGGTACTGTAAACATTGATCGACTTATGAAACGGACCACGTGATTTTTTTGTTTTATATTCTGCTTGTAT
>JANTFQ010000295.1 GCA_024763405.1 Calditrichaceae bacterium | reverse complement strand
GGCAGCAAGCCGATGATGAAGAGCAGGAGAAGTACAAGAGAAAGAAGGGCGCGCTTCTGCATTTAGAATCCCATCCACGCCTTTAGAAACGGCTGGATTTCGACCAATTTTTTCGCCACATCGGCATAATTTACCGGCATAATTTTGATGGCACTCAACGGTTTTAATTCCGGCGGGATTTTAACCGCGGGATGCAGGGGAATCTGCGCGCAGTCGGCAAAAGCCAGCTTACGTTCCGTTTCTTTGGAAAGCAGATAATCAATTAACCGTCTCGCTGTTTTGGGATGGGGCGCCCCTTTGATTAATATGGCAGCATTAGGCACAATAAAACAGCCCGGATCCTCTTTCCGCTGATCCGGATAGATCATCGTAACCGCCTTACCCTGACGTATTCGGTTAATCACGTCGTCACTGTCTACCAGACTAAAATCCTGTTCACCCGCAGCAATAAAATCGGCGCTCTCGCCATTATTTGTGGACAGAATTACGCCGTTTTTCTTCATTTCATTCATAAATGCCCTGGCTCGTTCATCGCCCCAAATCGTAAACAAGGCAGCTACCTGCGAAGTGGTGGTACCAAACAATGGATTGGCAATTACCGCCTTACCCTTCCAGCAGGGATCGGAATATGCCAGAATGGATTGCGGTTTATTCTTTACCGAATTGTTTACCACGAGGACCCGGGCCCGGGCGGAAAATCCTGTCCAGTAGCCCTCTGGGTCTTTAAACACGGAGGGAATATCTTTTGCCGCCAATGAAAGATAAGAAGCAGAGATTCCTTTTTGCTTAAGCACTTCGGCCCGAATCGGTTCATTTGCCCAATAGACATCTGCCTGGGGATTTTCTTTTTCGGCGATAAGGCGGTTCATCGCCCCGGTGCTTTTAGCCTCTTCGGTGTCGTAAACCGCCCGGACCTTTATACCGGTTTCTTTTTCGAAATCTTTAAGAATCGGTTCGGAAAACACCTGGTCTTCCGACACATAAACCGTAACCGTTTGCAAATCATCTTGTTTTTTACTGCAGCCAAATTGCCCCAACAGCAGAACTGAACTAAACAATAAAACAAGCAGAAGGTCAAATTTTTTCTTCATCTGCGTATTTCTCCTTTTTCATAGCTGTCCTAAATAAATTACATAAATTGCCTGCAAATTCATTCATTGTGTGTCCCCTTTAGAAAAGGGCCGTGCCGGAAGGTGGATGCGTCTGCCGACGCAGATTAAGGCTTTGTAAAAATTGACGCAAAAAAATAAAACAATGTTAAATTTTCATATTCACGTTTTGACAACCCCCTCACTCAGTCGGTGGCCTGATTCACCTACTGGCGTAATCCCCCTTTTTTAAGGGGGAAGCCCACCCCGTGTACGGAAAAATCATCGAACGATGTGGCCGCGTCGGCTTTGGTCCACAAACCGATTCCTCCGGCCTCACTAAAAGTGCTGTTTTCTACTTCGAGATATTTTTTACCATTCAGGAAACCACTGATTTTGTTTCCGTTTTGTACAATTTTCATAGAATGCCATTTATGAGCGGCCAACTTAAGCCGTGCACTGGCCAGCATCCGGCGCGCACCATCCTTAACATAATAAATGCGGAAATTATCTTCCAATGGATTAAAGCGTGCGACATAGTAATTGTTTTTATCCTGCGCTCTCCAGATAACGCCGCCTCCTTCGTCCTCTTCTCCGCTGTTTGCTTTAAACTGAACCGAGATGCTTCCGTTTAAAAAATTAATTTGATTATTCCAGCAAAGATTGAACGTCCCCCCAAAGGTCTGGTTAAAACCGGTCAGCGCCAGTGCCTTTTTGCCGGAAGGGGCAGTACTGTCTTTCACAACCTGCCAGGTGGCGAGAGGGCCTTTTTTATTGGTCGCTTCGATTTTCCACTCTGCCGGTATTTTTCCAACGGCCGTATTTTCAAAATTTAAACTTATGACCTTTTGCGCCAACGGTTGTTTCCCCTGTGCCCAAAGGGATACGATAAAAGTCAAAACGAGAATGAATACAGCAAACTTAACTCTTTTCATAATATCTCCTCCGATTCTATGGCTGTGTCAAAAGTTCCTTGCTAAAACAGGAAGCAATCTGTTAATTGTTTTTGGTCATAGGCTCCCCCCCCTTGGGCTTACTTGAGCAGAGCTCCCGAAATAGCTCAAGGTCAAGTCAGACAATAGGACGGGTTTTTCCTCCAATAGATCCCCCCTGCCCCGAAGACTCGGGACATCCCCCCTTATCAAGGGGGGAAAGAGGGGGGATTTTTTTGGTCTTTTCTTTATATATTTATTTTTTCATTTTCTTCATAAAACTTTTGACACTACCTGTTTGTAAACAATAGTAACAGTTTCCTCTAAAAAATTCAACTGAAGATATTCTAAAATTTTTGTACGCTCCGTTTAAAACTGTGTGCAATGCGATTTGCAAAATAGCCTGATCGAAACATATCCATCTTTTTTTATTTTTTTATTTCCTATCCGGATTTAGCCTTGTATATTTGAGCGTATTTTTTTGAACACTATAAATCCGAATCCGAACAATTTTTATTCTCAATCGAAATGCATAAAGCGAACGTTAATGTTTGCTAAATTAATTTAAACATTTTTTATCAGAAGCCAATAATGAAAACGTCTTTCATTTTTATTTTTTTGGTTTTATGTTCCCGGCCGGCCTTTGCACAGACGGATTCCCTGTTTACTGTCTGGGCCGAAATGAGCGGTGACGATGCTTCCATCGTTGAAGAGTTGCAACGCCTTAGCGAAAACCCTGTTCCGCTGAACCTGGCCGATCGGCAAACTTTATTGGAGATCCCTTTTTTAACGCCGGCTCTCGCCGATAGTATTTTATCCTACCGCCGCCGGAATGGTATCTTTAAAAGCAGGCGACCCCTGAGAAAAATTGCGGGGGCTGAACTGTATGCCGTTATCAAACCCTTTTTTACCGTTACACCTAAAAAACATAAGCGCGGCTATCTGATACAAAAGAACTATTATCCGGTCGATCCCGGCAAAACCACCCTAAAATATCCCGGCGGTTTATGGTACAATAAAACTAAAATTCGTTATTCCTTAAACCCGAATACTTCCGCCGGATTTATCACCCAAAAAGACGTTGGTGAAGACAATATCATGGATTTTTACAGCGGCTATATTTCATATAAAGCTGCTCACTGGAAATTAATTTTGGGACAATTTCATTTCCAGTTCGCCCACGGACTGGCCTTTGGCAACCCTTTTGCCAGTCAAAAAAGTGCGATGGTACTCAATCCCCTGCGCGGCTTAAAAACGGTTGCGGCACCCAGTCTTAGCTCCGCGGAAAATAACGGTCTTTTTGGATTCTATCTTAATTTTACAAATAGAAAACATTGGGATTTCCATCTTTTCGCTTCCGGAAATTATTTGGATGCCCGTTTAGACAAAAGCGGGGAAACAGTTACCGGCATCCGTTATACCGGTTATCACCGTACGGACTCCGAGACACTTTCGAAAAACCGCCTATTCGAACAAATCACTGCCGCAGCTGTTTCGGCCCCGCTGAGCCCCCATATAAACGCTTCACTGCTGTTTTGCCGCTATCATTACAATCCGGATATTCAGTTTACTTCTCCGTAT
>JANTFQ010000294.1 GCA_024763405.1 Calditrichaceae bacterium | reverse complement strand
GATGAAACCTTTGCAGAAGGGCTGCACACCTATTTTGATCGCTGGCAGGGAAAGCATCCTTATATCGAAGACTTTTTTAAAACAATGCAGGATGTTTCAGGAAAAGATTTAACCTGGTTCGTAAACGAGTGGTATAAAAGTACGCATAGTAATGATTTTACTGTAACGGATGTTAAAACGTCCGCGGATAAGGGCGGATTCCGGACGAACGTATATGTGAAAAACAAAGGTTCGATGAAGCAAATGCCGGCTCCGGTGTACCTGGTTACTGTTTCCGGCGATACGCTGGAGCAGCGCTGGACAGGGAATCCTGATAAACCCGTGGTGTTTAACCATCAGCAAAAAGCAAAGCGGGTAGAAGTAAATTTAAAACGGCGAATCTTCGAAACAAATTACTGGAATAATGCGGACGGCCTGCCGAAATTCGAATTGAATTTTATTCCGCAGATTCCTTCGTTTGATACATACCAGATTACCTTTTTCCCTTCCTACTGGTATGACGCCAAGAATGACAAATCCCGGCTCGGTATGATTTTCTGGACGGGCAATCCGGTTATTATGCAGTGGTTCAGCAGGGGAGGCGTTTCCTATGGTACGGCTACCGGGCATGTGCACTATGGATTTGGAATTACCAACCGCTTTCATTTTCCCTTTGCCAATTACAGTGATATTACCGCCGAAATCCGGGACAGGGACGGACTGAAGCGGGCCTCTTTAAATATGCTAAATTTCTTTAAAAAGAGAGATGCCGCATTTGCCAGTTCATCCCTAAAGGCTTCGATAGATTTTGTGGATTTATATGACACCGCCTACTACAATAAAGATTTTGCCGAAGAGAAAACCTATTCGGCTTTTAGTCTGCTCTGGACGAAATCTACCCGTAGCATGCTGACGCGCTGGAACACGGTTGCGAATATTGAAAAAAGTATTCCGTCCTTCGGCGACAAGGTGGACTATGTTAAACTGTTTGTGGAAAGCGCCTTCAAGTACAAGATGACCCGCGCTTCCTATCTGGGTTTGCATCTCTTTGCCGGCCATCTCTGGGGCAGCGGTATCCCTTTACAGGAATATCTTTTTGCCGCCGGTGATTTGGATCCCAGGCAAAATTCTTTTGCTATTTCGCGTTCCGGAAATTGGGCGCCTCTGCGCCGTTTCTCCTTTGGCCGCGGCCTGAATATGTACGGCTACAATCAGAGTGAAAATATCTTTTTTAAAGGACGACAGGCGGCTTCGTTGGGCCTGGATGTAAAAGTGAAATATCTGCCGGTTCTCTATTTTAGCGGCGCTTCCCTGGCACAGCAGAGTGGACAATTCTTAAAGCGAAATTCGTTCTTCGGTGAGAGCGGCGTAAAACTGAACCTCGGCGGGATGGAGGCAATTTTTCCGCTGTATCTAACGCATCCTGTGGCCGGCGAAAAACACCTGGCCTTTCGTTTTATGCTGAACATGAGTATGAAAATTAGTTTCCCGGGCATGTAGCAAACACTATAGAATTTCGAAGTTCAGGTTTTATATCTGAGCATTGAAAATTCCCTGATGGAGATTGGATATTTATTGTCCGGCTGTTGAATCATCAATAATCAAGAGAGAATGTCCAATTTCCAGCTTTATATTTGTGTGTTGAGAATTCCCTAATGGAGATTGGATATTTCTTTGCCTGACTGTTGAAGCATCAATAATCAACAGAGAATATCCAATTTTCAGTGCCTATCCCATTCCCAAAATATCACCTAAAGATTATTGTGTTTACAAGTTTAAAAAATTGTAAATTATTTAGGATTAACTTTCGATAGATGAGGTTCCAGACAATATGAAATTTATACTTTTAATCGTCTTCTTTGTTATTTCTTTAATGTTTACTTCGTGCACACAAAATAAAACAGACTTGGAAAGCGCCCTGCAAAAGGCGGGCGAAAATCGCACACAGTTGGAGCAGGTGCTGAAACATTACAGTGCGCCTGCGGATTCTTTAAAACTCAGGGCTGCCCGTTTTTTAATCGAAAATATGCCCGGGCACGGTTATGCCACTTATGTGCTGCAGGACTCTGCCGGGAAGCCCGTGCCGTTTAATGTGCTGGACTATTCAAATTATAAAAAGATGGTTGCCGCCTGGGATACCATCGAAACAAAACGGGGCGCACTGGATTATAAAAAGGGAAGTTTCCTGGAAGATATTCAGATTGTATCTGCCGAGTTTCTGATTTCAAATATTGATTTGGCCTTTATAGCCTGGAAGGAAAAACCCTGGGCCGGTCATCTAAATTTTGATCAGTTCTGCGCGTATATTTTACCCTATCGTGGCAGCAATGAACCGTTGGAAACCAGCCGTTCTTTTTTCATGGAAAAATATAAAAATCTGGAAAAACGGATGAAAAATCCGGCAGACCCCATCGAGGCGGCGCGTTTGATTAATGAGGATATAAAATCGTGGTTTGTGTTTGACAGCCGCTTTTACCGGCACCCCACCGATCAGGGTGTTTCCGAAATGCTGAAGACCGGAATGGGTCGCTGCGAAGATATGGCAAATCTCGCTATTTATGCCATGCGCGCTAACGGCCTGGCCGTGACCAGCGATTACACGCCGCATTGGGCCGATACCGGGAATAATCACGCCTGGAATGCCGTGCTGGATTCCAGCGGGAAAGCCGTGCCCTTTATGGGCGCTCTGTTTGATCCGCTTGCCTATAAAATTACCAATCGGGTGGCCAAGGTTTACCGTAAGACCTATGGGAAACAAAAGAATAATTTAATTTTTAAGGTAAAGAACCGCAAAGCGGTTCCGGGCTGGCTGGCGGGAAAATATTATGCGGACGTAACTCCCGAATACACCGATGCGGTAGATGTTACCGTACATATAAATCCGACTGTTGCCGATTCGCTGCGCTATGTGTATTTATGTGTCTTTAACGACGGCGAATGGAAGGCCATGCACTGGGCCGGGATTACGGCGGATTCGGCCGTTTTTAAAAAGATGGGCAAAAATATTGCTTATTTGCCGATGTTTTATATAAACGGGAAACTACAACCAGCCGGCCCGCCTTTTATTTTACGGAAAGATGGCAGCGTTTCAGTTTTGGATGCTTCCGGAAAGGCGCAAGCTATCCGGCTGATTTCCACCACCAAACGCACGACCGTCGAAGCCACCGATTCCATCGAAAAAAGCTTTTTAAAACCGGGCAAAATGTACGAATTGTTTTACTGGAAGAGCGACTGGCAGTCTCTTGGCAAACTGAAGGCCGGCAGTGGGCCTCTTATTTTTGCGGATGGGCCCGCACAGGCGCTTTTTTGGCTGGTGCAGGAGAACTCCAAAAAGCAGGAACGTATCTTTATTTTAAAAAACGGAAAGCAGGTCTGGTTTTAACAGAACGATAGAGCCAAAGTAAGCGAGGCATTAGCAAGGTCTGCAATCTGCTGTCGTTATTCGTTGATCCTCAACCGGAAAGAATTAACGATTACAGATTAACGGTTGTTGATTTAAAAATGCTCAGGCTGTCCTGTGTTTAACCATTCTGTTTTTATACCAGGCCGCCGTTTCTTTAAGGTTCTTTCTCGTTTTGTGTGGGTAATTTGGCGTAAGAAAATCACTTTTCCATCCGTTGAAGTCCTGGC
>JANTFQ010000293.1 GCA_024763405.1 Calditrichaceae bacterium | reverse complement strand
CCATATTATTGGGCGATTGAAAATCCACATTGTCGCCCTCCCAGTTTAAAAAATAGCCGGTAATGCTTTGCTCGTGGGCGGAAAAGGTTTGCTGCGCATCGGCTTTGACGGAGTAGTAGGGAGGTGCCCAGTTTTGATTGGGGCCACTTTGATCCAAAAACACGCCCTGATGTTGAGAATTTAGAGTTAAATTTAATGGAGAGTCATATTGATGCGGCACTGCTTCCATACCGCGGTTTCTTTTGCCATAGGGCGTAATCGTTGTGTCACGCAACCAGGGATCCTCAAAAAATATTTTTCCGCTGGAGTTACCTGAAAGTTCATTTTTAACTGTAACAGACGATGTACCGGTAAATTGAGAAATTAGAGTATTTGTATTTTTATCAATATTAAAATGCTCAAATATTTTATAAGAATTTTGCTCTTTCCATTCATGATATTTTTCATTGGCAATAATAATAGTATCCGCTTCAAGTGTTTGCGTACTGCCATCATCCCAATAAAAATCTTTGGGAACCGGATAAGATATCCATTGAGACTCCCAGTGCTCGATAGAGCCAATTGAAGACCCTGCAGAATTTTGCTGATCAACGGTTACCTGTAACGGACCACCGCCTAGGGCTTCGTATGCATCGGCTTTGCCATAACCTGAATTATTATACCAGGTTCCTCCGGAATTTCCCATAATTCCAACAGCAGTACTTGTTAAATCGTTAAAAAAATCTTGATGGCTTGCATCAGGGTATTTCTCCTTATACAGAGCGGCAATACCGGCTATATGCGGAGCCGCCGCAGAAGTTCCGGAAAATCTCCAATCGCCGTTTTCGTCCTGATAGCCGAAACCACCGGCACCTGTTATTAATACATTATCAGTAGCTGTAATTACAGGTGTTTTTCTTTCGACTACCGGGTCGCTCGTATTGTCCAAATACGTTGGGCCTAGGCTGCTATAATATTCTACATTATCCGTATCCAATGCATCGTATGCCGCTACGCTTATTACGCCTTCAGCAGCAGGGTGTCCGTATATTTGATTTGTCACCGGTTTATTATATTGATGTGTATATTGTAGTTTTATAGAACCCATTCCTTTAGTACGGTTTAGAGCAAGTAACTTAAGTTTTGGAAATGAGGTATTAGGACTCAGATGATTCATTTTTATTTGTATCACATAATTGCGCGCAGAGCCACTATTATTGGTATATGTCAGTATTTCTCTTGGGGGATTTTCCGTAGAACTTCCCTGGACATCTTTCCCGCCATTGCCAAGAGAGGTTGATTCGAAATATTCATATAAGTAAACATCAAAGTCTGCTAAAGGTTCTTCCCAATTATCTGCCCATTGTAATACAATTTCTACCTTTTGATTGTTTTCCAGACTAAACATATTTTGAATATTTGAAGAATTGTTGTAATAATAAAAATCATGCCATTTAATATTACCATCATCATATTCATTATATTCTGCCGTATACATGCTTTCAGCATTATTACCTGCTGCCGATATATAAATAAGATTATAATACTGAACCCAGTTTGCTATATCCTGGGCAAGTTTGCCATCTGTAAAATAGGGATCACCCGGCCATCCTATATCGTCAACAATAATTCGACAATTTCCCCCATCCTGCCCAATAAGCTGTGCTATTCTACTACTCATTTCATCGGAAGACGATCCGGCGCTTGCAAATGCAAAACCGCAGTGAGGAGCTAAATCATATATAATTTCCATCATTGCCGTACCTTCGTCTCCACCTTCATTTACCACATTTATTATGTCGGAAGGTAAATCTCCGGTACCTATAGATTGGCTGCGCGAATCTATTCCGTCTGAAACCACACCAACGCGAATACCTGAACCGGATACATTATTTGTTGATCTGGCCATATCGGCTTTTAATTGAGAATCACCTTCCGTTAGTTTACTGCCGCTATTAATTATAGGACCAACAACCGGTTGAATAGAGGCAACTATCTTTATAGATGCTATTAAATCAAGATGGTCATACGGTGCGTAGCAGATTACTTCGGGCATCCAATCTATGTCTTCATCGGGCCAATATTTTTTTATCTTTACGCAACCAATATCTTCCAGATCGGATATGGTATTTTCCAATTCGTTTTTTGATATTGTTTTCTTAAAAACGACATTTATTTTTAGTTTTTCCTGTGAATCAAGATCTATGGTTTTATCATTAATTTTGTTTCTTATTTCTTCTAACGATTTGGAGTTTTTAAGAACATTGATTTGATCTATTTTATCCCGCAGAAGGGAACTAATCTTTTTCTGTTCCGGGGATAGTTCACTTTTTATTTTGTCGATTGCAGATGCAGATATATTTCTTTTTTTTAGTATATCTTTGTTTACATCCGCATAAGAATTAATGAAAAATATAAGTATTAATAATGATAATAAATATAACTTCTTCATGATTTGTGCTCCTTATTTTTTTGATTTTAGGGGCAAAATCATTATTTTGTTTTTGCCCCTTGTTTCCATGGTTTGGTTCATCGGGTAGGCCCGAAGTATGTCCTAAGCATGCTTCGGGCTTTTATTTTACCGCAAGCATAAGCATCACCTCCTTAGAAATAATTTAGTTACTCATTTGTATCATTGTTAACAAAGCCGGACGGTTTTCATATCCTACTGTTACAACCAGATTTCCTTTAATATCAACGGCTACATAACTTCCATAGAGTTTTGTAGGTAAGGTTTTCCAACTAATACCATTAAAATGAGAAATTAGACCGAAGGCTCCAACAACATATAGATTGTTAATATCCGATCCTCTAATTCGATTCATAAAATAAGGTATCTCGTCATAAAGCAGTTCCCAGTTACCTTTTAATTCCCTGGTAAATATTCCATCTCCGCAGGCAAATATCCGTTTTCTATTTTTAAACCAAACCGAGTAGGGCTTACGATCATTAAAAGGCCAGTTATCTTTTTGTACGGTATTATTCGGTAGTATATTCAATATGAGCTTTTCGCTTTGAACAAATACTTGAGAAGCCGCGCACAGTATATATGGCTGCCCTGTTTCTTTATTATATACACCCCAAATATCCTGAATATTTTCTTTCGTCCCGCCTGTCCCTTCGGGGCTTTCTATCCGTGTCCACTCCTGCCCGTCGTAATGGGCAATCAATCCGCTGTTGCCCACCACATACAGGTTGGAATCCGAGGTGCCCCATATTTTGTTGGCACGAGAAGGAAATATTTCATCTGGTATTTTTACAGAAACAAATTGGTTCCCATTCCAGTGGATTAAACTTCCCATTCCAAACCAAATATTATTACTATCAAATGAAAAAACACTATAAATAGGTCCCCAATAATTTGAATTACCATATTTAAATAAAATATTCCTCAACTCCCATTTCTCACCATTCCAATGTGCAGCGTTGTATTTACCATCTGCCGTGTAAATCTCGCCAACGGCCCAGGCGTTGTTCCGGTCTATGATGGAGACGTCGTAAAAGGCGCTGCTGCCGCCCTGGCCGCCGAACTCAAAGGTCTGCCAGGTGAAGTTATGGCTGGTGGTGTCCATAGTGGTTGCGGTTACCTGAGCGCCGGCAGCCAGCTGGTTTCCACTGTCTAAAATTTTGGCCGTAAACCCATAAGTCGCTG
>JANTFQ010000292.1 GCA_024763405.1 Calditrichaceae bacterium | reverse complement strand
CGGTATTTCTGGATCCCGCCGATTATAAAACAGCTCTTTTTCAGCTACTGAATGCGTTTGATGTGTTTACCATTTGGAAGGTCATCATCTGGGCTGCCGGTATGAGCGCAATTTACCAGTTTTCCAGGGAAAAAGGGTACATCGCTTCACTCACCCTTTATGGTGTTTATCTCGCTGCTGTAATCGGATTCAGTCAAATATTTTAAGAGAATAAGGAGTTTATGAATGCTGCGTTTATTAAAAACCGCATCTGTTTTGTTTACCGTATTTTTAGTTGTTTCCGCCACAGAAACCTATGCCCAGGAAACAACAAAAGAGGTGTTCACATTACAGGAATGTATTAATACCGCTCTCAAAAATAACAGTACCCTGCGCAATGCCGGATTTTCTTACGATGCGGCTGAGATGGATGTGCTGAGCAGTTATAAAGGAATTTTACCAAGTCTGTCTGTTTCCGCAGGGCGCGGCGAATATGAAACAGGGCCTGCCGAATATTTAAGCAATGAACCTGTCGGTCTGGATGAAGACGGCAATGTAATTTATGAGCTGCGTACCCGAAAAACAGAATTAACCACCCGTAAATCGACCACCGCGGGTGTAAATCTGAATCAAACCATATTTGACGGGGGAATTTGGTGGAATCAGATCCGTAAAGCGCGGGTAGATCGGGAAACGTCCAAATACAGTTTTGAAAGTCAGCGAAATAATACCATTTTGCAGGTTCAGTCTTCGTATTTTGACTTGATCAAACAGATTAAAATGCTGGAAGTATATGATTTGGCCGTGCAGCGCAGTAAGGCTCAATTGGACCGTACCAGTAAAATGTTTGAGCTGGGTGCGGTTGCCAAGGTAGATAAGTTCCGGGCAAAAGTTAATTTGGGAAATGATCGTATCAATTTTTTACAGCAAAAAAATACGGTGGAACAGAGCCGCAAAAATTTAAACCTGGCGATGGGGCGTGACCCTTTTACGCCACTTAATGTAAAAGTGGAAATGCAGCACGAAGAAGTTTTGCCCGGTATCGAAGAAATGGTTAAAACTGCGTATGAAAATCAGCCTTTGCTTAAAAAAGATGAATTGGATATTCGCTCCAGCGAACTTTCGGAATCTTTGGCAAAGGGTTTGAACTTTCCCCGTTTGTCCGCCTACGTTAATTATAACCGTTTCCACGAAAACGCGGTAAAAGTGTTCTCTGATTTCGGTCAGAACTATTCCACGCAGTACGGAATCAGCTTATCATTTAATATTTTTAACGGTTTTTCGGACTATGCAAATGTGCAAAAAGCTGAAATTGGCAAGAAGGCCGCGATGGAAACCTTTATTGAGTATAAACGCAAACTTAAAGCTACTGTGCATCAATATTACGCCGATTATAAATCTACTTTAGACATCATTAAAATAAACAAAGAAAATTTAGAAGCAGCCAAGGAAGAAATGCGCCTCGAGGAAGAACGCTATATGGTTGGCGCAGGTACTGCTTTAGAAGTACGCGAAGCCCAGGTCAACCTGACTCGCGCCGAAGAAACCCTGATTGCCGCCCAGTTTACCGCCCGTCTCATCTTAGCCCAGCTCGATAACCAGTTAGGCCTGACCTATCAAAAAGTGAAAGAATAAACAAAACCGGTTTATTTTCGTACTAAGTAGAGTCTGTTTATAAAATCAGAAAATAATGAGAATTTTATGATTCTTTTGGTCGTCATAAATACCTCATCTCCCCACAAAGAGACCCCTTCGTCCTACAAGGAGAAGGGGAGCTAACGTTCTCCCTCTCCTTCCAGGAGAGGAAGGCCTGCCCCGATACTTCGGGGGGTGAATTTAAAGACAGACACTAAATAGAGTCCGCAGTAAATTACGCGTTTAGACGAAATGAATTGCCCGTGCTTCCACGGTTCTGTGAAAATATAGATCAAGCTCGAAATGTCATTCTCAATCGCGCTGGTAAGCCAACCGGCGTGCGGATGGAGTTGCCGACGCACTTCAAAGGAGGGGGCAAGTCCTGTGAAATCGGGGCTCGGGGGAGAGTTTGAAAAATAATCTCATGAATCTCTTAATTTAACCGGACACGAATGATTATCAAACTGATAAAGAAAGATTAAAAAGCCTCTGTGCCCTTGACGGCACCACGCAGTAGTTTTGGTTTGAAAGAGATTTCGTATATTTAGGGCTTGAATATTTTTAGACGGATGGTGTATTAAATCATCAATCACTAAACGGGAATAACTATTTTTTATAGGTTGGTTTTTTCTGGGAGGTGCAGGGGGCGCCGAAGAAATACAAATAAATTTCCGTGTCCCTACGGAAAAAAACAATGCGTTTAATATGAAATGAATTTCGCTAAGCGGAAAGGTTTTTAAATGAAAAAATATTTAATTGCAGGCGCGGTTGTTATTCTTCTCGGTGTTCTCTTTGGCGTTAATCTCCTTAAAAAAGAGAAGGGTAAGGAGGTAACGGCGGAAAAAGTGGAATATGGCAGTGTGCAGCAAAAGGTAACCGGCTCCGGTCAGATCAAGCCTGCTGTGGAAGTAAAGGTCAGCGCACAGGTTGCCGGAAAGATTGTACAGTTAAATGCCAAAGAGGGCGATCGGGTTAAAAAAGGAACCCTGCTGGCGGCTTTAGACCCCGAACAATATTTAGCTTCGCTTGACCGCGCCGAATCATCCCTTCTGGCAGCCAAAGCCAATGAGAAAAAAGCAAAGAGCGAGCTGAGCCGGGCCGAAGGCCTTTCACAAAAAAACCTCATTTCCAATGCCGAACTGGAATCGGCGGAAGCCGGATACGAATCTGCTGTTTCCGGCCGCCGTCAGGCCGAAGCTTCCCTTAAAGAAGCCCAGGACGCGCTGCGCAAAACTAAGCTTTACGCTTCTATGGACGGTGTGGTGACCCGCCTGAATAAGGAAGCCGGCGAGATGGCCATCGGCGCCCAGTTTCAGGAAGATGTGATTATGGTAATCTCCGATTTATCGGTTATGGAAGCGGTGGTGGAGATCGATGAAAATGATGTAATCAATATCAGCCTTGAAGATTCTGCTCTCGTAGAGCTGGATGCCTTTGCGGATACGACTTTTAGAGGTGTGGTCAGTGAAATTGCCAATTCCGCGGTTACCAAAGGCTTCGGTACACAGGAGCAGGTGACCAGTTTCGAAGTGACCATCGTTTTAGACCATCCGGATAAACGTTTTCGTCCGGGGATGAGTACGACGGTGGATATTTTAACAAAGCGCTTGGATCATATTTTAAAAATACCTATTCAGGCGGTTACTGTGCGTGATAAAAAAGAGCTTGAAACGAAGTCGAAGCAAAAGAAGCAGCGCACAGAGTTTGATTCTGAAAAAGAAATGGTGGAAGTGGTTTTTACGGTAAAAGAGGGGCACGCCCTGGCCAAACCGGTGAAACTTGGAATCAGTGATGATACGCATTACGCCGTAAAAAGTGGGCTGGAAGAAGGCGATTTAGTAATCACCGGGCCCTTTAAACTGCTCAATAAAAATCTAAAAAATGATGCGCTGGTTAGCATTAAAGAAAAGAAAAAGGTTCGCTAAATGCTGATCCAAATTGAAAATTTAAGCAAGATTTACCATCTCGGCGGGATTGATGTACACGCGCTGGATCGGGTGGATTTGGAGATTAAGCAGA
>JANTFQ010000291.1 GCA_024763405.1 Calditrichaceae bacterium | reverse complement strand
ATTACCGCGGCCAAAGTGCCAAACAAGCCTAAAACCAGAAAGGAAGAAAAAGCCCCGCGGTACTTACCGCCCTTCATCCCCAGTCGGGCGACTTCCCGGGTTTTGTTTTTGTAGCGTTTGCTTTCGAAAAATTCATTGGTATAGGATTTAACACTGCGGATACCCTGCAGGGTTTCTTCGACAATGGTATTGGAAGCCGCCACTTCGCGTTGGGCCTTTTTAGCGTAATCACGAATAAAACGGCCAAAAACATAGGCCAGAATGACGACCGCCGGCAAGATGGCCAGCATAAACAGAGTTAGTTTTAGGGAAATAGAAGCCAGTAAAATCGTGCCACCGACAATCACAACCAGTTGCCGGATAAAGTCGGCCAGCGTACTGGTCAGCGTTTCCTGCAGCAGGGAAATATCCGAAGAGATGCGGCTGTTTAATTCGCCCACGCGATGATTGTCGAAAAAGGGAACCGGTAATTTGATCAGATGATTAAAGGTGAACTGGCGCAGCGAAGCCAGTGTTTTTTCAGTAACATTGACAAATAATACCGTCCGGAAATAGGAAAAAATGGCCTGGGCAATCAGCAGACCGCCTAAGAGCAGAATGAAACGATTGATATTTTCGACAGCCGCGCCACGATTACCGGCGTTTACCAGGTCGCCTATAAGTTTAGGGAAGGCCAGGTTGGCCCCGCTGGCTAAGAGAAGAAAAAGCATGCCTAAACCATATTCCAGGCGGAACGGCCAGATAAAACGGAATAACTTAAAAGTGCTGCGCAAACCGCTGAGGGTGATTTTCTTTTTGGGTATATCGCTCATTCGGTAATTTGTTTTAAAGGGTGAATGTTTTTATTCGGGACTTAGGGTGCCCGTGTCCTTTGCACAAAGGGTCTGCCGTTTCGCTTTCTATCGCTAAAAATGCCCGCCTTCGCTTTGGGCTATTTGCTGTGCGTAACGGAAAAACATCCCAAAATATTGCAGCCTGCGGCCGGAATTTACGAAGTTGGTCTGAGCAAATCCAGCCCGTTGTTTTAACGTCTCACATGTTTTATAATAAGTCCATGCTAAAGACGGCCCGGTTTAATGCCGTCCAGAGCATATCCGCCCGTTCCGGATGTGCCTATAATTTAAAAGCAACTCCGGTCATCTGCTCGGAAACATCCCATAGTTTTTTAGCGATGTTCTCGTCGTGCGAAAGGCGATTCGATTGCACCGGAACCGGATAACCGCGCCACTCTTTCCAGCCATCCGGCCCGAAATAATCGGTGCCGGCGGCAGCGGGATCGGTGGCGGCACGCAGAGTTGGCAGGGCGCCCTGCCAGGTTTCCATGGCAAAGAATTTATTCAAAAATTCAAACAGGCCGCTATGCCGCTGCAAATCGGTGGCCGTCCAACCGGGATGGGCAGCGGTTACCAGTACCCTGGAACCGGCCTGTTGCAATTTTCGCTGCAGTTCGAACGTGAAGTATAGATTGGCAATTTTACTGTCCCCATAGGCACGCCAGGCTTTATAACTGCGTTTTTCCCAGTTCAAATCCTGAAAGTCAAGGTTGCCATATTTATGTGCTGCACTACTCACATTCACTACCCGTGAGCCTTCGGTTTTGTTGAGCAGGTCCAGCAATTGCAGCGTCAGAGCAAAATGGCCCAGATGATTGGTGCCGAATTGTAGTTCAAACCCGTCGCTGGTTTTGGAATACGGGGGAATCATCACCCCGGCATTGTTGATCAGCAAATCCAACCGTTGGTATTTGCTCTTAAAAGCGTCGGCAAATTGTCGAACCGAATCCAGATTGGCTAAATCCAGATGCATTACAACAACCTGTGCCGTTTCGTTTTCGGATTTAATCTTAGCCAGAGCGGCCGCTCCTTTTTCGCTATTGCGCACGGCAAGAATAACCTCTGCGTTTTTAGCGGCCAGTGCCCGCGCCGCTTCGAAACCTATCCCGCTGCTGGAACCGGTGACAATCACTACCCGTCCACCCTGATCGGGAATTTGTTTTGTATCCCATTTTAATTTTGACATTTGTATTCTCCATTTGTTTTTATACAATCATTATTTAAACCACATGTTGCTATGGGACGGTTTGAGGCAGTACTTCCGGCGCGTCCGCCCGTTTACTGGTTTCCCGCAAAGACGGCCACCAGCGTTCCTGCGGCAAATTGGTTTTGAATACCGTTGTCGCGCCAACCACCGGGGTGACCACGGTGATGCCCAAAGAGTCCGCTGCCTGCATTAACCGCTGCATGGGTTCATACCAGGCGTGCAATGACAGGTTGAAGGTGCCCCAATGAATGGGATGTAAAATGTTGCCTTTTAGATCTAAGTGGGCCTGAGCCGTTTCCTCGGGCAACATGTGGATGTGTCTCCAGGCCTTGTTGTAAGCGCCGCATTCCAGAAAGGTCATATCAAAGGGACCGTACTGAGAGCCGATTTGTTTAAAACCCGTAAAATAACCGGAATCACCGCTGAAATATATTTTATGTTGCGGCCCTGCGAGCACATAAGAAGCCCATAGCGTTTTATTACGGTCGGTGAGGCTGCGTCCGGAAAAATGCTGTGTTGGGGTGGCGGCAATTTTAAAATCGGGACCGATGACAACCTCTTCCCACCAATCCATTTCCGTAATTTTATCCCGGGATACGCCCCATTTTTCCAGTTGGGCACCCACAGCCAGAGGCACGATAAACCGCTTCGTATGCGGGTCGAGTAACCGAATTGAAAATTTATTCAAATGGTCGTAATGATTGTGCGAAATCAAGACGACATCGATATCGGTTAATTGATGAATATCCACAGGCAAGGGGCCATTGTACCGGGTAGGTCCAAAAATAGAGGCCCGTTTTTCCAGTACCGGGTCGGTTACGATTTTATAGCCGTCCAGGTTGATCAGCAAAGAAGAATGCCCCAGCCAGGTAGCGCTTAAATGATTGGCGTTGCTCTGATTAAAAAAGGTTAAATCAACCTGTTGCCGCGGCAGGCTGTCCTGTGGTGTTCGCTGATTGTTCTTAAACAGGAAATCCCACAGGGTGGAAAAAGCCGGGGTCTGGTTCCAGGGGACCCGGTTGTGGAATTTTCCGTTTTTATATTGTTTGGAATCTTGTATACGTTGCATGCGCATATCCTCCCGATTGTACTGAGCGCTGTTAAAACTATGATTTATGGTAAAGCCTGAGAATAAAAATGTGCCCAGTATGAGCACAAGGATTATATATTTTTTGTTTGATTTTTTCTGTGCCATGGTGTCCCTTAAATGAATGTTCATTAATTTAAATAGTTAAAAATTTTTACAGTTTTATAGCATCCCAGGCCAGGGTAAAGGCCGTATCGATCTGTTCGGCATTATTGGTAAAGCTTTTGCACTGGCGCGGATTGGCCAGACTAAAGATGGGGTAAAACATAAAAGCGGTTAGAATGTCCAGGGGAACATCTTTGATAATTTTCTGCTCGATGCCCTTTTGAATGACCTGCATCAGCGGGGCAAAGGTAGCTTCCAGTTTGGTTTTATCCACCAGATCGGCAAAGGGCGAATTGCTAAACTGCTCGGCAAACTGAAACTGAGCGGTGTTGTTGGACACATAAGTAAACATATTACGCCAGGCCTGTTTAAAAATATCGCGGATGGGTGCGTTTAAATCAAT
>JANTFQ010000290.1 GCA_024763405.1 Calditrichaceae bacterium | reverse complement strand
CAGCGTATTCAGCAGGTGCGCAAGAGTGATTTGGTCCGGGCATTTACCGATGAAAAATCCGATACTTCTTATGCAGTCGGTGATACGGTTTCCATAAAAGGCGTTGTGACCATGCCCACCGGATTAAGCTATGCGGGTGCCGGGATTAAATTTATTGTTTCAGAAGTGGGCGGGGGACCATGGAGTGCAATCTTATCCTATAATGCGGATTCAACGGCCTATCCTACCCTGTATGAAGGTGACCTCATTGATATGACCGGTTATATTAGCGAATATTCGACCGGGGCATCAAATATGACCGAATTCTTCATCACCAGTCCCATAAATATTATTGATATTGGCCAGCCTCTGCCGGAACCAAATAAAGTAAATACCGGCGACCTGCGACTGCCCGTAGATGCTGAACAATGGGGCAATGTTTTTGTTTATGTAAAAGAGGCTGAACTGGTTGATTACGGCACCGCTTATGAATTATACAGTCTTGATGATGGAAGCGGATCTGTACTGGTTGATGATGATTCCGATAGCCTTACTGCTTATTATAGTGCCAATCCTCTGCCGCCCATTGGGACCATTGCGGATTCTGTGAGAGGCTGGGTTTATCACCATTATGGAAGTTATGCCGATACATCGGCTTACAAACTCGAACCTTTATACAAAGGCGATATTACCTGGGGAGCCGGCCCTCCAACCATCAGCAATGTGGTACGCGATGTTGCCATCCCCACCGCGTCCGACAATGTAACAATCAGCGCCGATATTGAAACGAATGCATCTATTTCGGAAGCTGCACTCTATTATAATGTCGGAACAGGAGACATACCAGCTACCTATTCAAAGATTGTTATGAATCTGGTCTCTGGAATTACATATTCCGGCCAAATCCCCGCGGTAGCAGCAGGCAGCCTGGTAAATTACTATATCAGCGCAGAAGATGACGGGGCTCAGGTGACCTTATTGCCTGCTGATATTACGGTTCAGAATTTTTCATATAAGGTAACAGATGGTAATCTAACCATTGCAGATGTTCAGTATACACCGTGGGAAATTGCGGATTCACCGTTTGAAGGTGTCGCCGTAGAATTGACCGGTGTTGCAACTATTGATACTGCTGCCAGCAATAAATATGGCGCATACAGTATTCAGGATGCAGAGGCTTCCTGGAGCGGTATTTTTGCATTTGGTATCAACGCTAATCTGAATATTGGGGACGAAGTAACCGTTTTTGGCACCGTAACCGATTATAACCCTGATTGGCATTTTAAATGGGATAATAATACCGTTGTCCTGGCAGATTCCTTTAAAATCAATAGTTCCGGTAACACTGTTAATGCGATTGAAGCATCCACTGGTATGCTTGCCACGGATACAAGCCTGGCCGAAGCCTATGAAGGGGTTCTCGTAAAATTACAGAATGCAACGCTGACCAGTCTCAATGCTTATGATGTGACCTTTGATGATGGAAGCGGACCCTGCTTAGTGGATGGTGATTTCCTCGTTTCTGCTGATCAGAACGAGAATTCTACTTTTTATATCAATGATACCGACGGCTATCTTGTAGCCTGGGGTGACACCGTTCATCTTGGTGAAAAAGTTGATATGCTTCAGGGTGTTTACACCTATAGCTTTGGTTCATTCAAAGTTGAAATCAGGAATGCAGATGATTTTGGAACGGTTGTTGGTATTAATGAAGATTTCCAGATGAAACCGAACACATATCAGCTTGCTCAGAACTACCCGAATCCGTTCAATCCGGCAACTAAAATCTATTTTCAGATTCCGGGTGCCCAGGATGTAAAAGTGTACATCTATAATACTTTGGGCCAGAAAGTCCGGACTCTGGTTAATAGTACGTTTAATGCTGGTAATCATGTGGTTAACTGGGACGGCAGAAATGATGCCGGTGTTCGTTTGCCTTCAGGTATCTATATCTATCGTATAAAAGCAGGTAATTTTGTTGCCGCTAAAAAGATGATGATGATAAAATAATATCTCCTAATCCCGCTTCCCGGGTTGGGGAGCGGGATTTTAACTAAGTTTGACGGTCGAATAAATGCGTAAAGAAAAAACCAATTTCCTCATAAAATTATTTATGCTGGTGATTTTAATCGTGGTCTCCTGCAACACAAATATTTTCAATGAAGAAAAAAGCTCAAAACGGGTGCAAAACCAGCCGCCTCAGACCTATCTTTTTCTGTTCACCCCGGAAGATTCTACGCTTGGAATCGATACGACAGCCAGTAAACAAGTTGTTCACTGGTGGGGGGATGACCCGGACGGAGATGTTATCGGTTATTATATTAAATGGAATTACCAGGACAAGCCGGTTTGGACGAATGCCGAATATGACACGTTTTATGTACCGCTTCGCACCGCCTATGACGAATTTGAGCTGCAGGTTTGGGCCGTTGATAACGACAGTTTAATGGATCCCACTCCGGCAAGCCGCATATTCCCGGTATTTAACAGTTATCCGGAAATATTTTTTAAGAACCGCAGCAATCCGCCGGTTCCCGCAGGCAATCCGAATGTTACCGCTTATACCTTTCCTACCCGAACCTTTTTATGGGAAGCATATGATCCGGATGGCGATGAGACCATCACGGATATTTTTTACGCCCTGGATGACACCGCAAACTGGACCGCTCTCAAGGGTGACGTGAAAGGTATAACACTTACCGGATTATCAGCGGGAAGCCATCGTTTCTTCCTTAAGGCTCGGGACATTGCGGGAGCGGAAAGTAATATTCTTTCTTTTCCCGATCCCGCGGACGATACAACCCCAAATACCTGGATTGTGAAAGAACCGGTTGGAGATGTTCTGTTAGTGAATGATTTTGCTCAGGATCAGACACTTTATGAAGTTCAGAATTTTTATAAAGAGCGTTTAAATAATATTGTCGGCGAAAACGGATACAGTGTTTGGGAGATTGGTACCACGAGTACACCGGTCATCAATCCTCAAAACCAGCTGCCTTATTCCACAGCCGATATAAAGGCTAATCTGAACTATTTTAAAAAAGTAATTTGGTTTTCGCATTTGGGACGTCCCAATTTAACAGAAGCCGGCTTGAGTTTAACCCAGTATATTGCAGACGGGGGAATGGTTTTTATTACAAACGGCAACGAACAAAGTCCGGATACCACCTGGGGATTTACGCAAATTGATTCGGTTTTTCGTTTGAATCCGGGGGGACGACTATTATCGGGTATTGGCGTTTTATCAGAGTTTTCATCAGATAGTACTGTAAATGCCGGGCTTGATATGGAAATTGGCCGGCTAATCGGGAACCGTGTGTCTGCCCTTATTCCCGGACCGCAGGCGGAAGTTGTGTATCGAATGGAACCCGACTCTACTGCAACCGTTACGGTGCCTTATACAGGCTCACCACCGGTTGGTATACGTTATGTTTTGGGAAAGGGAAAATCTATCTATTTTTCATTACCGCTTAATTTCTGTGATGGAAAAAATAATGTAGAAGAGGTTTTAAGATATATCCTGGAAGTTGAGTTTAGTCAATGAATAGATTTATAAAGATTAGTTTTTTACTTCTGGTTTTTGTGCTTGCCGTTTTCGGACAACATAAAAAAACGGCAAAATTGGTTGGAATGGTTACCGAAAAATCAAATGGCGCCGCCATGGCAGGGGTAAATCTTTCCTTAAAAGG
>JANTFQ010000289.1 GCA_024763405.1 Calditrichaceae bacterium | reverse complement strand
TGCAAGGATTTTAGTAGGGAGGTTTAAACATTGAAAATTTTTACAAAAAAAAAGCCGCTGCTTTTGTAAGCAAACGGCTTATTAATAAAAAAATCAGATATTTATTCTGTTTCTTTTTTCTCTTCTGTTTTTTCAGGCTCGGAGGCAACTGGTTCCTCCGCTTTAGTTTCGCTATCTGCTGCTTTTTCCTCTTTAACCGGAGCTTTATCTTTCGCTGTTTTTTCTTTCTTTGCGTCTTTGGTCTTTTTTTCTTTTTTAACCGTTTCGCTTCCGGCTTCAAAATCGACCAGTTGTATAACAGTTACAGAAGCGCCGTCCCCTTTTCTGCGCCCTAATTTAATAATCCGGGTATAACCACCGTTACGGGTTTCGTAAACCGGAGCAATTTCTTCGAAGAGACTGGTTACAATTTCTTTATTCTGTAAAAATTTAAAGGCCAAACGTCTGTGATGGACGCTTCCTTTTTTAGCATAGGTAATTAACCGATCCACGTAACCGCGCAATTCCTTAGCTTTTGCTTCGGTCGTTTTTATCTGTTTATGTTCGAATATCTGAGCCGCCATATTACGCATTAACGCTTTTTTATGGCTGGAAGTTCTTCCCAGATGATTTCCTCTTTTTTTATGTCGCATGCTTCTCGTCCCTATTTATCGCGTTTACTTGTCTTCGGACTTTAAATATTTATCTACTTCCATCCCAAAGCGCAGGCCGCGGTCTTCGAGAATCTGGCCCAGCTCCGTTAATGATTTGCGGCCAAAGTTTTTAAACTTAAGCATTTCCGGTTCTTCCCTGCCCACTAAATCAGCGATCGTTTTAATATCCGCCGCTTTTAAACAATTATGTGAGCGGACCGAAAGTTCCAGTTCATCAACACTCATTTTTAATAATTTTTTTATACGCAGGGCTTCTTCGTCAATTTCAGCCGTCTCTTCTTCTTCAGTATCAATATCAAAGTTTATAAACAACTGGACATGATCCTTAAGAATTTTTCCGCTGAAGGTCAACGCATCGTCCGGGGTAATACTGCCATCTGTTTCAATTTCAATTACCAGTTTTTCAAAATCTGTACGATGTCCCACGCGGGTATTTTCAACCGAGTATTTTACATTCAGCACCGGCGAAAAGATAGAATCGATGGGAATAACACCGATGGGATAGTCCGCTGATTTATTTTCATCAGCAACCGCATAACCGCGTCCCCTACCCAGATACAGATCCAAATCAAACTCGGCTGTTTCATTGAGCGTGGCAATGTGAAGTTCAGGGTTCAGTACTTCAAAATCATTTGTACTGGCCTGAATGGTTTTACCGGTCAACGTCAGGGGGCCTTTTAGATGCATGGAAATTTTATCGGGACGTTTATTCAGCAGCTTAATCCGCAGTTGTTTCAGATTTAGAATAATTTCCGGTAAATCTTCGATTACACCTTCGATAGCCGAAAATTCATGCTGCAAATCTGCTATTTTTATAGCCGTAATTGCAGCGCCCTGTAATGAGGATAAGAGAACCCGGCGAAACATGTTGCCAATGGTTACGCCAAATCCATTTTCTAATGGTTGAACAGTAAATTTACCGAAAGTATTAGAATAACTTTTTTCGTCTACTTCTATTCTTTCCGGCATTTGTAAATTAGTCCAGCTCATATTTACCTACTATTTTTTCAATTATTGATTATTTTGAGTACAATTCTACAATCATATTTTCCTGAACATTCACAGGAATATCCACCCGTTGTGGTTTTTCTACAAAACGGCCGGTCATTTGTGCTTTGTCCAGTTCCAACCAGGGATAGACACCTTCGGATGGGACACGTTTTAAAGCTTCGTGAAACATCGCGAGGCGACGGCTTTTTGCCCGTACCTGAATCACATCACCCGGTTTTAAAACAAAGGAGGGAATGTTTACTACACGGTTATTGACCATAATATGCCGATGCAGAACCATTTGGCGTGCTTGTGTTCTGGAAACACCAAAACCAAGACGGAAAACCGTATTATCCAGTCGGCTTTCTAAAAGCTGCAACAGGATTTCGCCGGTAACGCCTTTCATTTTTTCAGCTTTTTTAAAGGTCAGGCGGAATTGTTTTTCCAGAAGACCATACATATATTTTACTTTTTGTTTTTCCCGCAGCTGCAGCGCATAGTCGCTGAACTTTTTACGCGCTAAACCGTGCTGACCTGGGGGATGTCCTTTTTTAGCAAGTAATTTATCGAATTTTGGATTACCAAAGATATTTTCGCCAAATTTTCGTACAATCTTGCCTTTTGGACCGGTATATCTTGCCATTTAATTAACTCCAGTTTTTCTGTTATACGCGTCGCTTTTTCGGCGGACGACAACCATTATGCGGTATCGGGGTAATATCCTTAATCGAAGCGATTTCCAGGCCTGCAGCCTGTAACGATTTAATCGCTGCTTCACGGCCGGAACCGGGTCCCTTAACCTCAACATCTACTTTTCTTAAACCCACATCCATAGCCGCTTTAGCAGCAGTTTCGCCGGCAGTTTGCGCGGCAAATGGCGTGTTTTTTCGAGAACCTTTAAATCCAACCATACCGGCAGACGCCCAGGATATTACGTTTCCGTAATTATCACTAAGAGAAATGATGGTATTGTTAAATGTGGCTTTAATATGCGCTTTACCATGCGGTTCTACACGCTCTTTCTTTTTAGCGCGGGTGCGTTTTTTGGGTGAAGCCAATTTAATCTCCTGAACTCTTTAGTTTTATTTCTTTTTACTAACCAGGCGTTTTCTGCCTTTACGTGTACGCGCATTGGTCTTGGTACGCTGACCATGAACGGGCAGTCCACGGTGATGACGGTATCCGCGAATTGAATTGATATCCATCAACCGTTTGATATTCATATTAATTTCGGCTTTTAAAGCACCTTCTACCTTGTAATCATTTTGAATAATCAAACGGATTTTCTGTACTTCATCTTCGCTTAAATCGCTAATCCGGGTATCTTCACTAACACCAGCGTCCGCACATATTTTTGCAGCAGAAGTACGGCCTATACCATAAATATAGGTTAATCCGATAACTGTTCTTTTTGTTCTTGGTAAATCTACACCTGCAATTCGGGCCAAAATTGCCTCCTATTTATTTGTGTCAACCCTGACGTTGTTTGTGTTTTGGATTTTTGCTGCAAATTACACGAACGACACCTTTGCGGCGTACAATCTTGCAACCATCGCAAATTTTCTTTACTGAGGCTTGTACTTTCATGTTCTATCCTTCGTATCATTTATATCGGTAAACGATTCGACCTCTGGTCAAATCATACGGTGACAACTCTATACTTACTTTATCACCCGGTAAAATTTTAATGAAATGCATACGCATTTTACCTGAAATATAGGCCAGCACTTCATGCCCGTTTTCCAGTGTTACAATAAAGGAAGCGTTCGGCAGTGTTTCCTTAATTAAGCCGTCAATCTTTATGGCTTCTTGTTTTTTAGCCAACCTTTACTCCTTTGCAATGCGTTAAAATTTTTGGACCATCTTTCAGTATTGCCACCGAATGCTCAAAATGAGCAGAGGGTTTTCCGTCTAATGTTTTGACCGTCCATTCATCATCTGCTGTAAACACCTGGTAAGTACCTAAATTGATCATCGGTTCAATGGCTATAACCATTCCCGCTTTTAATCGCGGGCCTTTGCCTTTGATGCCGTAATTAGGTA
>JANTFQ010000288.1 GCA_024763405.1 Calditrichaceae bacterium | reverse complement strand
CGGACAACAGAATCTGGGAAATGCTGGAACTTGTTAAATTGAAAGACCGTGCCCACAGCAAAGTAAAAACATTTTCCCAGGGAATGAAACAGCGGTTAGGAATCGCTCAGGCCATTTTACACGATCCCGAATTGATCATTCTCGATGAGCCTGCAACCGGTCTTGATCCCCAGGGAATGAAAGAAGTCCGCGAATTAATCGTCCATTTATCAAAAGACCTGGGCAAAACAGTCTTTCTTTCTTCCCATATTCTAAAGGAAATTGAAACGGCCGCCTCGCGTCTGATAATTATAAACGAAGGCAGTATTCAGGTTGAAGGCAGGGTGGACACGCTGCTAAAATCGGAAAACCTTTCCGTTACGTTCGAAGTCGATAATATGACGCGGGCCCTGGATTGCATTAAAAACACGATCTGGGAAAAGCATCTGCTTTCCAATACAAAAGAAGAATTGCGCTTCGATTTACCAAAGACAGCTATTGCCGATTTGACTAAACGATTTGTTGACAAGCAGATAAAGGTTTCAGCCGTAATCCCAAGGCGTTCTTTAGAAGAATATTTTTTAAAAATCACCAAGAGCAGTTACCATGATAACACTAATTCGAATTGAGTTGTTTAAAATTTTCCGTAAATGGCGCACCTACATTGGCTTTATTGCCATCGGTGTTCTAATTCCACTGCTGCAGGCTGCCTTCTGGTTCGAAGGGTCAACCTTTTTGGATGCTGCTCTGAACAGTTTAAAAGCGCAGTTTTTGTTTAGTGGAAATTTGCTGAACGGGTATTTCCTGGGACGGTTGCTGCTAAATTCACTGTTTGTTCATATTCCATTTCTGATTGTCCTGGTCGGTGGGGATTTATTAGCCGGAGAAGCCGCGGCGGGCACCAGTCGTATTTTACTAACCCGCCCCATCTCGCGCTTTCAGATTATCACTTCAAAATTTATAGCCGGCCTCATTTATACATTTTTACTGCTGCTTTGGCTGGCGCTGTTGAGCCTGGGAGGAAGTATCCTTATTTTTGGCAGGGGTGAATTAATTGTGATCCGCAACCAGATTCTTATCATCGCCGCCAACGATGTTTTATGGCGCCTGCTTGCAGCCTATCTTTTTTCTTTTCTAAGTATGTCAGCTGTTTTAAGCCTGTCTTTCCTCTTTTCGTCACTGGTCGAAAACGCCATCGGTCCCATCGTGGCTACACTGGCCGTGATTATCATATTTTCAATTATATCGGCCCTGCCGGTCAGTTCGCTCGAAGCGGTGAAGCCTTTTCTTTTCACCACTCATTTAGATAAATGGACGGCATTTATGAATAAGCCGGCCGATTTAAGCGCCATTTTTCAATCGGGTGCGGTTTTACTGTTTCATATCATTGGATTTTATCTGCTCACTCTGTTCGTTTTTCTAAGAAAGGATATTTTATCATAATATGAAATTAAAAATTGCAGCTATCCTGTTATTCGGTTCCCTGTTGTTTGCAGGAAACAACGATCCGAAAATATTACTGAACCAGGTAAAACAAAAACTGAATAGGGTGAACGATTACACAGCCGAAATTCTGATTAAAATTGATGTGGATTTTTTAAAAGTGGATGATACAAAAGCCAGGGTTTTCTTTAAACAACCGGATCGTTTTAAAATGGAAGCCGAAGGTTTTGCGATGATTCCCAGGGCCAGCCTCAATTTTTCCCCGCTTCGCTTGCTGCAGCAAGAATTCCTTTCCGTTTATATTAAAAGTGATACACTGGATTCATATAAAGTGGATGTGATTAAACTGATTCCGGTGACGGAAGATGCAAAAATGATTCTGGCTTCTTTATGGATAGACCCAATTCATTTCAACGTTCTTAAAATTGAAGTGTCAACGAGAGACAAGGGAACATTCAATATTCATTTTCGGTATGGAAAGCAAATTCAATACGGATTACCGGACTCGGCTCGCATTCTTTTCGATGTATCCCGATCGCGTATGCCACATTTCTCATTTGGTCAGAAAAAGAAGAAAGGCGCGTTAAAAGGCAGGGTAGAAATTATCTATTCGCATTATCAAATAAATAAAGGATTGGATGATCGTATTTTTGAAGAAGAAACGGAAGAAGAATTAGACTAAAAAAGGCCATCCCTTTGAGGACAGCCTTTTTAATCATTTCATTTTTAGGTATAATCGTTAAGCCTTCACAATCCGATCGCGGCCTTCCAAAACATTCTTCGTCGCGTTGCGGGTATCCACAACCAGCTTCGAATGTTTTACGATAAAATCCCAGTCATACGCCGTGTGGTCGGTGGAAATCAACACACAGTCATACGCGGCCAGATTCTCCGGGGTCAGCTCAACAGATTTCTTTTTAATATCATAAGCGCGCATATCCGGCAGTTCCGGAATCAGCGGATCGTTGTAATCAACTAAAGCGCCTTTTTCGAGCATAATTTCTATCAGTTTAAAAGAAGGCGATTCACGCGGATCGTCGATATCTTTTTTATATGCAGCGCCGAGTAGTAAAATTTTAGAACCTTTAATACTCTTTTCGTGATCGTTCAGCGCGTCCATCACTTTGCTTACAACCCAGTGCGGCATGCTCGTATTCACTTCGCCGGCTAATTCGATAAAGCGCGTATTCATTTCAAATTCCCGTGCTTTCCAGGTCAGGTAAAAAGGATCGATGGGAATACAGTGGCCACCCAAACCGGGGCCGGGATAGAACGGCATAAAACCAAATGGCTTGGTGGACGCGGCATTTATTACTTCCCAGACATCGATACCCATTTTATCGAAAATCATTTTCATTTCGTTGACCATAGCGATATTCACGCTGCGGAAAATATTCTCCAGCAGTTTGGTCGCTTCGGCCGCCTGGCTGCTGGATACCGGAACGGTTTTTACAATCACTTTCTCGTACAGGGCGCTGGCCAGTTGACGGGCATATTCGGTATTGGCGCCGATAACTTTGGGAATGGTGCGGGTGTTAAAATTGGGATTATTCGGATCTTCCCGTTCGGGTGAGAAAGCCACCCAAAAATCTTTGTCACCTTTTAAACCGGATTTTTCCAGAATCGGCTTTAAAATTTCCTCGGTGGTTCCCGGATAGGTAGAACTTTCCAGTACGATAAACTGGCCTTCACGAATATTTTTAGATAAGGTCTCAGCCGTTCCCGAAATGTACGAAACATCCGGCTCACGATGCTTGGTTAACGGTGTCGGTACGCAAATCAAAATACAGTCGACCTCTTTAATGCGCTTAAAATCGCTGCTGGCCTCAAACAGATTGGTTTCCCGAACAGATTTCACCCGGCTTTCATCAATATGTTTGATGTAGGACTCACCGGCATTCAGTTTATCCACTTTAAATTGGTCAATATCAAATCCGATGGTGGTAAATCCCTGTTCTACAAATTCCATTAACAGGGGCAGCCCCACATAGCCAAGGCCCACCACCCCGATAACGGCTTTATTCTCATTAATTTTTTGAAGTAAATCCATAATCACTCCGATCTATGTTATTAGTATAGTTTTAATTCTTGAATCTAGCCTAAAAAGAGTCGTCCACGAATTTAATCAATTTTCAATACCTGGATTTATTAAATTTAATATCATTTATTTCTCAATAGTGTACGGTTAAATGGTGATGATCTAAAATTTATTAGAATTTCTTCAAAATAACCCTCCCCTCCCGCCAGCCGGCGGATTTCCCCTCCCTTCCAAAAAAAGG
>JANTFQ010000287.1 GCA_024763405.1 Calditrichaceae bacterium | reverse complement strand
TCTTCATCAATTTCGGCAAAAAGGACGCCTTGCTCCAGCTCATCCAACAATCCACTCGTTTCGATTGCCGGGTCCAAATCCAGGAGGTGGAGTGAAATAAAGGGCGGTTCATTATCACGCGGTGTAAACATGCGTACATATTCACTTTGCAGGGTAATCATATCTTCACCCTGATAGAAATTAATAATATCCAGTAATTTTGCTGCCAGTGTATTATCTGCGTCGGAAGTAATCATTTTCTCGGCTTCCCGGAACAGGTAATGAAATTCATGGGTCTGTTCGTCATAAGGATAGGTCAAAGCCCGGGCATAAAACAGAACTACCCGGTTTAACAACTGTTTGTCGATGGCAATATCCATGATTCTACTTCCCTTCAAAGGCCTGGTTGCGCAGCATTTTCTGCATGTCATACGGTGCTGGCCCACCTTTTAGATAGCGGTGAAACCAATCCAGGTGCGCGTTATAATAAAAGGGCATGGATTTGGTGTAATTCGGCCAGTGCCCGTCATTTGGAAAAACGATCAAACGGGAAGGAACACGCATTTTTTGTAGCCCGGTGAAGAACTCCAGACTTTGTGTGTAGGGCACCCGGTAATCCTTTTCGCCGGTAATTACCAGACAGGGTGTTTTAAAATTTTGTACATAATTATGGGGCGACCATTTTTCATAAGAAGCATGATTTTCCCAGGGTGTTCCGCCCAAATCCCAGTGGGGAAACCACAATTCTTCCGTAGATCCATACATGGCCGGTAAATCATAAACACCCATCATGGAAACGATAGCCTTAAAGCGGTTTGTGTGTCCCTCTAACCACATCATCATATAACCGCCATAAGACCAGCCCATAGCACCCATGCGCTGATCATCCACATACGCTAAATTGGCGAGCGAATCGGCTACCGCCATCACGTCCTCGTACACTTTTCCAGCCCAGTCTTGTGAAATCGCCGCTGTAAATTCCTGCCCGTACCCGGTAGAACCGTGCGGATTAGGGAAGGCCACGATATAGCCGGAACCGGGATAAACCTGCCAGTCGCCGCGAAAGCCATCGTACCACTGGTACTGCGGACCGCCGTGGACATTCAGAATGAGCGGGTATTTTTTATTTTTATCGAAATTATAAGGCAGCACAACAAAGGTATGAATTTTCTTACCGCTGGGACTGGGAATCCACATCTCTTTTGCCGGACGAATATCCACACTGTCTTCGATGGCTTTGTTAAAAAAGGTAAGCCGCCTGGTTTTTGCATTTATAATTTCGGCGCGGACGATCTCCGACGGTTTGGAAATGGTACGCCGGCTGATGGCCAGCCACTTGCCGTTGGGCGATAGACTAATAGCATCTGCGGTTTTCACGTCCACCACCATTTTAATTTTTCCGCCACTCCGTTTTATACGGTAGACCGGGAAATGCCCTTTGTTGTGTGCCGTAAAATAGATCAATTTTCCATCCGCCGACCAGGCATAATTCTGTGTCCAGGCATCAAATTTTTCGGTGAGGGTACGTGATTTTTTTTCTTTAAGATCATACACGGCAAGGCGTTTTAAGTCGGCCTCATACGTGGGAATCGTTTGTTTCTGATAGGCAATATAGCGGCTGTCCGGCGAAAAAACGGGTTGCCCATCGTAGGCTTCGTTGACAGCGGTAATATTTTCGATACTTCCGGTATTAAGATTGATCAGAAATAAATCTTTATTCGTAGTTTCCGCTTCAAACTCGTCACGATTGGATTCCACGCAAAGCCATTTTCCATCCGGTGAAACACTAAAGCTGCCGCCAAAGGCTGGCGAATCAAAATCACCGGGGGTTACATCTTTATAGGATTTATTCGTACTATTAAAATAAATCAGATGGCTGCGTTTGCCATCTTTATACGACGTCCAGTGGCGGTAGAATAATTTGTCGGCCATATGCGCGTGCAGCGGCCCCGCTTCGATGCTTTCCAGCAATTCGTCGTTGCAGGTTTGGTCGGCGCCGCATTCCGGGTACACGGAACTTTCAAAAATAATATCGCCCGATCTCCCCACCCACTGGGGATTTTCCACACCGGGCTTAAAATCGGTTACCTGCCGTGCTTCGCCGCCGTTCATAGGCAGCAGCCAGGCCTGGGCGCCGTTTTTGCGGGTTGAAACAAACAACAGACTTTTACCATCCGCCGACCAGCGGGGATGAAAATCAGACGCTTCGTTAAAGGTCATTTGACGCATATTGGCGCCGTCCGCATGCATCAGGTAAATATCGGAATTGGATTTGCCGGCTTTTAAATCATAGCGTGTTACCACAAAAGCAATGGAGTTTCCGTCCGGGGAAACCTGCGGATCGGACACGTTTTTCAAATTATACAGTGTTTCGATGGTAAAGGGGGCCTTCTGAGCCAGTGAAATGGAAAATAATAAGGTAATTAAAACAAACAATTTATACATAAAATCTCCTGAATCGACACGTTTTCTGTGGCTGAAAAGGTAGGTTAAATTCACACGGTTTTCAAAAAAAATTAACCGATTATGTCCTTAGCTCAGCTATTCTATTTAGTGTCTGTACATAAAGTCAGAAAATAATGAGAATTTTTATGATTCGTTCTATTGTCATAAATACCTCATCCCTCCACAAAGTGGCCACTTCGTGGTAACCCCTTCTCCTACAAGGAGAAGGGGAACTTCTTTTTCTCCCTCTCCTTTCAGGAGAGGCTGGCCTGCCCCGATACTTCGGGGGGGTGAGGTTTTAGACTACTTTAAGGATGGGCCCTATTTAGATTGCTTCGACCCGAGTACTCGGGTCTCGCAAAGACAGTTGAATGTGTCGTTGTGGGGAGTGAAGAATGAGCGACGCGGCAATCTATTATTTTATAAATGGTTAAGTCGTGTTTTGCTGAGCTAAGCACACAATCATAAAATAAATTTTACACTTCCATATATGAACAATCTAAAATTGAACCACGGAGTTCACAAGGGACACCGAGTTGCGGGTACAAGGTTAGGCAAAATGCTGTTTCGGTGGACGCAGTGCCCTCTGTGGTATATAATAGGAAAAATATTAATTATAAAAATGATTGTTTAATGGCCCGGCCGGCAACCCATCCGGTGGAGAAGGCCGCCTGTAAATTATAACCGCCTGTGTCCGCGTCCACATCGATCACCTCTCCGGCGAAATATAAATTTTTTACCCGGCGTGATTCCATCGTTTTTGGATTGATCTCTTTGATACGCACACCGCCGGCCGTAACGATGGCCCTGTCATACGAATGATACCCGGTGGCAGTGAACCGAAATTCCTTTAAAAACAATCGCAGTTTTTTGCGCTCATCGGAACTGACTTGACTGAGCTGTTTATCCTCCGCAATGGTCAGCAGGTCGATAAAAACCGGGATGAGTTTTTTAGGAAGTAATTGTTTAAGCAGACTTTTAAAACTCTGTTTTCCGTGCTCGTCGATTTCCCGCAGGATGCGCTGATCGACCTTTTTATGATCCAGGGCGGGTTTTAAATCAATGGAAATACGTGCCTCTTTGTTCTCATTTAACAAGGCAACCACTGTCCGGCTCAAAGATAAGATCACCGGACCGGATAAGCCTGAATCGGTAAAGACCATCTCGCCGAATTGCTCTTCAATTTTTTTTCCGTCGCACCAAACGGAGACGTTTACATTGCGCAGACTCAGTCCTTCCAGTTTGGAGGCTAAACGACCTTTGGTTTCGATGGGTACCAG
>JANTFQ010000286.1 GCA_024763405.1 Calditrichaceae bacterium | reverse complement strand
TGGGACGGATAGATGCAGAGGGCTATTTATGGCTGACCGGCCGGGAGAAAGAATTAATTATTCGCGGTGGTCATAACATCGACCCACAACTTATTGAAGGCCCGCTGCACGAACACCCGGCGGTCGCTCTGGCGGCGGCAGTGGGAAGGCCGGACGCGCATGCCGGAGAACTCCCGGTTGTGTATGTGCAATTAGAAGAGGGCAGGCAAACGAAATCCGAAGAGCTGCTGGCCTTTGCCAAAGAAAATATCAGCGAACGCGCGGCCATTCCCAAAGAAATTGTTATTATCGATGAAATTCCTCTGACTTCTGTTGGAAAAATTTTTAAACCGCAGCTGGTTTGGTGGGAGGTGGAAAAAGTATATCTAAAAGCGGCCGGCGTTATTGATAAGGTAAGCAGTCTGTCCGTTTCAACAGGACCCGATAAAGTGCATGGGATGTCAGCGGTGGTTGCCGTGCGGATTAGTCCGGAAGCGGATAAAAAAGAAATTGAAGCGCAGATACAGCAGGTACTGGGCGTTTTTACGGTTCCGTTTGAGATAACCATTTCACAGGAATAAAAGAACAGGAAAGAAAAATGTTAGGCACTTGTGTCTGGTTAAGAGTTAAATGAACTGAAACTCATGTTGCCTAAGATCGATACAATTAGAACAGATCAGCAGGATTTAACATTTGATGACCTTCAAACACAGTAAGAATTTCTATTTGTTCCTCCGATATTCTGTAGATAATTCTGTACGATTTTTCAAAAATTTCTCTTATTTCAGAGACTGAAAATTCTGGAACAACTCTTCCTTTGTATGGAAAATCTTTAATCTCTTCACCGTGTTCGATTAATTTGTTTATAAATTTCGCAGCGCGCTTCGGACTATCTTTAGCTATGAATATTTCAATCTCAATTAATTGTTTTAATGACTCTTGTGACCATATTACTTTCAAGATTATTTTCCCGCTAATCTTCGTTTTTCAAGTTCAGTTTTTAGTTGTTCCGTATCGAGAAAATCACCTGAATTAATGTCAGATAATCCCTGATTTACAGATTTCATAAATCGTTCAGTATATTTCATATTATCAAACTCTTCGGGGGAAAGCACCACTGCTGCGGGTTTACCATTCTGAGTGATAATTAGCGGGTGTCCGGTATCTTTAGCAGTATTGAGCCATTTGGACATTTGACGCTTAAACTCGCCGATTGGTATAATATCTGTAGATATATTCAGCTTCATATTAAGTCCTTATATGATTATTTATTTAGTCTAAATATAATACTCTATACAAAATATGCAAGCCAATTCGATGCGGGGATATTACAACTTGCTAACAAGATACGGAGATGAATATAAATTACACTTAGCGGTTTGAAGTGCCGGCTGTTTTTAAATCTAAAAATCTATGAAAGCGATTTAAGCCTTTTAATTTGTTTCGGTGCCGTCTATCATTCGACCCGCTTTTTCTGTGTCCGTCGTTGAACGGATTCACCTGTCGGTATGATTCATCGGAGGCTTATTTTTTTTGTAGATACGACTCAAATGAAATATCCGGATGGACAAATGCCTTTGCTGAAAGACCAATGAGATTTTTTTTAGTGTTTTCGGCGGCAGATTTAAAATTTGGAATAAGCCACCTTATAAGAGTGATTACCTGTTGTCCTCCCCTTCACAATGGTTTGTTTTTTTGCCTAAACTTTGGTAACCTTACCCTTTTTAAAAAAGGAACAAATCATACGTGTATAAATATTTATCTTTAGAAAAATTAGTAAAAAATGAAGCAAATAATACATTCATTCAATTATTCCGATATACGTTTGTTGGTGGATTTGCATTTATAATAGATTTTAGTTTGTTGTTTTTTCTTACTGAATTCGTAGGCATTCATTATCTAATCTCGGCTGCAATTGCGCTAACCGCCGGTCTTATCATAAATTATTTTTTAAGTATCCATTGGGTTTTCGATAAAAGAAAAATGGTAAATAAATCTGTTGAATTTACTCTGTTTGCCGTAATTGGAATTATCGGGCTTGGCCTGAATGAACTTTTCATCTGGGTGTTTACCGAATTTGCGGGCCTTTATTATTTACTTTCAAAAATTATTTCTACGGCCATCGTTTATTTATGGAATTTTTTCGCCAGGAAATTCACACTGTTTAATTAGGGTTATCTGATGAGCAAGAAAACAGCCGTTATCATCGGCGCCGGCCCGGCAGGATTAACCGCTGCTTACGAGTTGCTGGAAAAAACCGACATCATTCCGATTGTGTACGAAATGAGCGCCGATATAGGCGGTATTTCAAAAACGGTTAATTATAAAGGGAACCGTATCGATATTGGCGGACACCGTTTTTTTTCAAAATCGGATGTGGTGATGCAGTGGTGGCAAAACATAATGCCGGTTCAGGGAGCGCTTTCCAAAGAAGATATAAAATTAAATAATACCAATAAAATTTCTAAATTATCCCCCAACGGTCCCGACCCCGAAAAAGAAGACCGGGTTATGTTAATCCGCAATCGTCTCTCAAGGATTTTTTACCTGCGTAAGTTTTTCGATTATCCGGTCTCGTTAAATTTTAATACGATTTCCAACCTGGGATTCATCCGCATTTTGAAAATCGGGTTTAGTTATCTTGCCGTAAAAATTTCACCGGTAAAAGATGAAAAATCGTTGGAAGATTTTTTTATAAACCGTTTTGGGCGGGAATTGTATCGAACTTTTTTCAAGGATTACACCGAAAAGGTGTGGGGCGTTCCCTGCAAAGAAATTCAGGCCGATTGGGGTGCGCAACGTATCAAAGGATTGTCCATTTCAAAAGCGCTTTTTCACGCACTTAAAAATATTTTTATAAAAGAAGATTCCATCGAGCAGAAAAAAACGGAAACAACCCTGATCGAACAATTTATGTATCCCAAATTAGGACCGGGGCAATTATGGGAAAAGGTTGCCGAGTCGATTCAGACGAAGGGCGGAACCGTTGCGCTGCAACACAGGGTTATCGCGTTAAAAATGGAAAAGGGAAACATAACGGAAGTAAGTATCAGGGATGAGAAAACGAAGGATACTAAAACCGTAAAAGCGGATTACTTTTTTTCGACGATGCCGATACAGGAGCTAATCGATTCGATAGATGGTGAAATTGCGCCTAATATCCGGGAAGTTGCCCGTGGCCTGGTGTATCGTGATTTTATCACGGTGGGACTACTTCTAAATAAATTAAAAATTAAAAACACGACGGCCATAAAAACACTTCATAACATTGTCCCCGATAACTGGATTTATATTCAGGAAGGAGATGTGAAAATAGGACGCCTTCAGATATTTAACAACTGGAGTCCATATATGGTGCAGGATGAATCGAATGTCTGGATTGGGTTGGAATATTTTTGTAACGAGGGCGATGCATTATGGGAAAAGCCGGATGCTGAATTTGCCAAATTTGCCATCGACGAGCTTGTAAAGATCGATATAATTGAAAAAGAAGATGTGTTAGATAGTACCGTAATCCGGGTACCTAAAACGTATCCGGCCTATTTTGGCACGTACGACCGTTTTTCGGAAATCTCGGACTTTACGGATAAGATTGAGAATCTCTTTCTCATTGGCCGAAACGGTATGCACCGCTATAATAATCAGGACCATTCCATGCTGACGGCAATTACAGCGGTGGAAAATATCAAAAATGGGATTACGTCCAAAGCCAATATCTGGGCGGTAAATGT
>JANTFQ010000285.1 GCA_024763405.1 Calditrichaceae bacterium | reverse complement strand
ATTTTTAAAAGTTTATTGTTGAACTTCTTCTCATCTCTCAAACCAGCAAAGCCAAAACGGAAAACAGATCGATTATCCACAGCATCGGCGGTATTTCCCCTGCTTTGCCGCGAAATATCTTTAAAATCGTCCAGCTTAAAAAGCCCCAGATGATTCCCTGGGTGATGGAATAGGTCAAAGGAATCAGTACCATCGCCAGAAAAGCCGGGATGGCTTCTTCATAAACATCCCAGTGAATTTTGTTTACCGGCTTCATCATAAACACGCCCACCAGGACCAGGGCCGGCGCGGTGGCAATGGCCGGTACAGTTGACAGCAGCGGTGAGAGGAACATAAAAGGAAGAAAAAGGATTCCTGTAACAATCGCGGTAATCCCGCTGCGTCCGCCCTCGGCAATTCCTACGGCCGACTCAATATAACTGGTGCCCGGACTGCTGCCCAAAAGACCGGAAATCGTAGTGGAAAAAGCATCTACTATTAATGATTCTTTGATGTTGTGCGGTTCACCGTCGGCGTCTTTTAAATCACCCGCCTCGGCCACACCCACAAAAGTGGACAGACTGTCAAACATATCCGTAAACAAAAAGGCAAACACCACCGGGAACAGTGACAATTTTAACGAACCTATAAAATCCAGCCGGCCAATCAAACTGAAATCCGGCGCCGCCCAAACACCCTGCCAGTTGACCGCTGTTTCCGCCCCCCAGAAACGGCCGAGTGGAATCGCCAGCACGGTGGTTAAAACGATGCCCGCAATCAGCGCGCCTTTCACCCGTAATGTCAGCAAGACCGAGGTCAGCGCGAATCCGGCCAAAAAGGTGAGCACCGCCGGGGTTAACGCGCCGCGTCCCACGATAGTCGCGTCATTATGTACCACAAATCCGGAATTTGCCAAACCGATTAAAGTGATAAACAAGCCAATACCGGCAGCCACGCCAAAGCGAATCTGTTTGGGAATGGCCTGCACAATCAGCGTGCGGATATTAAAAACAGAGAGCAGTAAAAATATGATACCCGACCAGAACACAGCGCCCAGAGCGGTGGCCCAGGGCACGCCCATTCCCAATACCACCGAATAGGCAAAAAAAGCGTTGAGTCCCATTCCGGGGGCCAGCATTATGGGATTTTTGGCATACAGTCCCATAAAAATACTACTAAAGGCGCTGACCAGAATGGTGGCGGTTAATACCGCGCTAAAAGGCATCCCGGTATTTTGCAGAATGGAAGGATTGACCACGATAATGTACATCGCCGCTAAGAAGGTAGCGCTTCCGGCGAGAATTTCCGTACGTAGGTCCGGTTTTGGATTGGTGGGTTCTGATGCTTTTTTCATAGACATATCCTGAAAAATCAAATTCAATTTAAGACAGGATAACAGGAATTATTAATTTTGTCCCGTTATCCGGTCTGATTCTTTGATGTTAAAATTTCAGGAATCAGTGGGTTAAAAGCAAGATTAATGCAGGTTTTAGACGGGATAACAAGATTCTTGTTTTTTTCCTGTTATTCTGTCCGGTTTATAAAATCAATACTTCAGGAATGATAGAATGTTTTTTTGCTTAGTGTTATTTAATCTGACTAAAATTTAATTATTGATAATGAGTCCACATCCGAACAATCTTCACAATTTTCAGATTTTCGTATACCTGGTAAACCAAACGATGCTGGATATTAATTCTTCTCGAATACGCGCCAGAGAGGTCACCAAGTAGTTTTTCATAGGCTGGTGGATTCTGGAATGGATTGTTTCTTAGCATATTAATTATCATTTCAGCCTTTGGCTTTAAACCAGAGGAAGAAAGTTTCTTTGCATCTTTTTGGGCTTGCCTGGTATAAACAATTTTCCAGGTCACCAGTCAAGTTCCTCAGAACATTCAGAGATAGGGGTGTTCATACCTTCTATTATAGAATCGCGCATTTTGGGAATTGATACAAGATAAAGAGTTTCCTGAATAGAACGCCAGTTTTCCTCGGACAATAGAATAGCGTTATTTCTTTTCCCGGTGATTTGAATAGGCTCACTTGATTCAAACGCGTCATCTATTAGTTTGTATAAATTTGACCGGGCCTTTGTGACATTAATTGTTTTCATTTTCATCGCCTGTTTTTTCACAAAAGTACGTAATAGCGAACGCTTTCTCAACTATAAATTTCAAAAAAATCAGTGAAATAAAACAATCCGGTGGATTGTTTTACGCGCGTTTAACCTGCTTTAATAAATTCCAGCACGTAGTTTTGCTCGTAAATATCGTGTGTGCCGGCAAAAGAGAATCCGCTGAATTTAAAATTGCCAACAACCTGTTCTTCCCTAATCCGGTGGTCCAGCGGCGGACCGACTTCCATTCTTTCGTAACGCCAGTCAATATTGTAAACCCGGCCGGCCGGTTTAAGAATGCGGCCCAGTTCCCGGATAACGTCATCGACTGCTGAAAATTCGTGAAACACATTGACTAGCAGAATCCGTTCAACCGATTCGGAAGGTATGTTTATCTCTGTTGAATCCGATTTGATGAATTCAATATTATCAAGATTTGCTTCCCTTGCGCGTGAACGGCAAATATCCAGCATATCGGTGCTGATGTCGGTGGCCAACACTTGATTTACCCTTTCTGCCAGAGGAAGCGCAAAATAACCCGGCCCGCAGCCGATATCGACCCAGACTTCTTTTGAATCGGGTACCGCAATATTAAAAAACCGTACCGGATCCATATGCTCTTTTCGTTGCGGCGTAATGAGCCGTTCCCAATTTCCTGCTGCGAATACTTTACTGCTCATGAATCGTATCACTCCCCGGTTAGTTTAAAGAATCTATTTTCAGAAATAGTTTTTCCGGTGGGCGCCGCACTTTTTTCTGACTGGCATATTGGTCGGCCTCGGAATCCCTGAAACCAAGCGCAAGCAATGCCACACTTCGCAATCCTTTTTCGCGCAGATTTAGTAACCGGTCAAGTTCGGCAGGCTGGAAGCCCTCAATTGGCGTAGAATCCACTTCTTCTAGGGCGGCGGCCATTAATCCGCTTCCCAGGGCAAGATACGCCTGACGTGCATTCCAGTTGAAAACTGATTCTTCATCCTTTCCCCCCAGTACCCCCAAAATCATTTGCTTATATTTATCCAGAGAAGATTCAGAGGTTCCCCTTTCCTTTGAAAGCTGACTAATATATGCATCAATTTTTTCGTTTGAAATATCCTGCCAAACCGCAAAAACCAACACGTGTGATGCCTCTGTAATTTGCGGTTGATTAAAGGCAATTGGCTGAATTTTTTTTCGCACTTCTTCGTTTTCGATGACCAATATCGTGTAAGGCTGCAATCCCATCGATGAAGCAGAAAGCCTGATAGCTTCCAGGATTCTGTCTATTTTTTCTTGCGGAATTGTTTTGCCGTTCATCCGCTTGGCGGCATATCTCCAGTTGAGTTGTTTGATATAATCCATTTACTCTATCCTTACTTATTACAGAATAATCTATACAGCGCTGAGGGTATAGAAAACTCTGAAGTTTAAAAAAACAAGAAAGCTCTAATCCCATTTTTTATATATTAATTTATTTTTTTCTTTTTTTCACTCAGCATCCTTTGCGGCGAAAAAACCTTTGTTTTTTATTCTTCACGTATTTTCAATAGTGTCCGGTTAAATGGTGATGATCTAAAATTTATTAGAATTTCTTCAAAATAACCCTCCCCTTCCGCCAGCCGGCGGATTTCCCCTCCCTTCC
>JANTFQ010000284.1 GCA_024763405.1 Calditrichaceae bacterium | reverse complement strand
AATAAACGGCTGGGAATGCAATCCATTATTTCATCAACTGTCTGCATATTTCACTTTCATAAAAAAGGCCGGCATTGCACCGGCCTTCCGTTATTGCACTATTCTTTGGTTGCCTTTAAGGGCAGTTTAATTAAAATATAGGCCAGGGCAAGGAACACCAGCATTCCGGCAACCGCGCTTGGGTTTTGGACACCAAGGGTGGAAATGGCAAAGTTTTTCAGCACACTTACCGATTGTCCCATAAAGGTATGTTCAACTCCTGAGAGGCGTTCCCCCAGTACAATAAAAGCTAAGATTACCGCCATCAACGCTTCACCGGCAATAAGACCGCTGGAAATAAGCACACCCTTGTTTTCGGCCTTCTTTTTTTCTTCATCGGTCGAATTTCTTTTTTTCAGAATGGTATCGAGAATCCACTTGATAATCCCGCCGACAAAAATAGCGGAGGTAGAATGGAAGGGCAGATACATACCAACGGCGATGAGCATGGGCGAAGGGGATTCGATAATGATCAACCCAATCGCAAAGATCATGCCCGCAATTACCAGAGGCCAGGCCATTTCGCCGCCGACGATTCCCTTAGCCATCAACGCCATTAATCCCGCCTGAGGAGCCGGTAATTCGGGGCTTCCAATATGATACACCTGATCCATAGCAATCATCGGGAATACCAAAACCAACGCGGCAACAACCACGCCGATAATTTCGGCAAGTTCCATTTTCCAGGGCGTCCCACCGAGAATGTGTCCCACTTTTAAATCCTGTGTCATATCACCGGCAATTCCGGCCGAGGTACACACAACACCGGCAACGCCCAGAACCGCCATCACGCCGTGTTCACCTGTTACGCCGATAATGACCAGCATAACCGCCGCAATGAGCAGAGAGCTAAGCGTAAGCCCGCTGATGGGATTATTAGAGCTTCCCACAAGCCCAACTAAATATCCGGCTACCGCTGCGAATAGAAATCCCAGAATAAGCATCACAACAGTCAGGATAAAAGCGCCCACCAGGGATTGCGCAAAATATTGATATAAACCGTAAAGCGGTACCGCAATCACTAAAATAGCAATTCCCACCTTTTTAAGATCCAGGTCTACTTCAAGACGGGAAACCTTCGCCTGCTTTTCTTCTTTTGCCCGTAAGTCGCGTATGGCTTTACCGATGCCTGCGAAGAGGGAATCTTTTAAATTATAAAGGGTATAAAAAGCGGCGACAATCATTGTGCCGACCGCAAAGGGACGAATTTGTTTAAACCAGACTTCATCCGCGATATCCATCCAGGTATGTCCGTTTCCTACCAAATCGGCAAGGGCCGGATTCATAAAAATACCGAGGGGAACAAAAACCAGCCAGCCAAGCACAGCACCGGAAAACAATACCGCTGAAACCCGCATGCCCACGATAAAGCCCACACCGGCCAGGGCAGGGGAGGCAGCGGGACTTTCCGCTAAAAATCCTCCTCCGAAATTTGTGCTCTGCCCAAGCATAATTATTTTAGATTTTGCCAGGGTAAAATAGGTTCGGGTGTGATCGGCGATGATATGAATGCCGTTTGAATTTTTTAAAATTTCCCAGATCGCGGCTAATCCCATACTGACAAATACAATTCCGGCCCCGGTCTGTCCACCTTGTCCGGCCTTTACAATTTCAGCGGCCGCCACACTTTCGGGAAAGGGAAGGTCCGCTTCTTCCACCATACTTCTTCTTAAAACGGTAACAAAGAGTACGCCCAGCACACCGCCAATGAGCATAATGAGTGTACTTTCAAGATAATGCAGTTCTTCCCAAACCCCGCTTATTACAAACGCGGGAATGGTAAAAATGGCGCCGGCTACCAATGCTTCCCCAACGGAAGCCGTGGTTCGGGCAATATTTTCTTCTAAGATATTTCCTTTTAAAGCGCGCAGCGCCGCCATGGCTACAACCGCCGCAGGAAACGTCGCGGCAACGGTTAAACCGGCTTTCATACCCAGATACGCGTTGGCTGCACCAAGCACAACGGCCATCAGCACACCGAGGCCAACCGCTTTAAAGGTCAGTTCTTTTAATTCAGACTCCGCCGGAATAAAAGGTTTAAACCCATCTTTGTCCATCCAGAAACCTCTTTCTTTAGTTTTTCTGCCTAACCTTAGTTAAAATAAGTTTAAAAGTTACTTTAATGCCCCGATAGTGTCAAGAAAGAATCATTATTTACTTGCATCTAAAGTATTCATTTAAGAAATTTAAATATGTCATCAAATATTAATAACGAAAACATTCTGACCTATAGTATCGGTCAGGTTGCCGCACACACCGAGTTACCACAATCTGTCTTACGTTACTGGGAAACGGTTTTCCCGCGCTTAGAACCTATGAAATCCCCCGGCGGCAGCAGGCAGTATTCCGATTCGGATATTGCCATTATCCAACGGATTAAAGAGTTGCTTTATGAAAACGGTTTTACGATTAAAGGGGCCAATCTTCAGTTGGAAAAAGACGCTGCTTTAATGAATAGGGAAGATACGGGAAATAATTCAGTTCATGAACGATTTGACCCAGCCTCCCCCGGCGCTATTCCGGACGCGCAAGCTCTGCGTGAGCAGCTAAAGCGTATCATCCGGATTCTGGAAGAAGACTAAACAGAGACTGTCCACAAAATTCCACCGATATTTTTAGGTCATAACACAGAATTTTTATATTTATTTTTTACCTAATCTGAGCGATTCTTTGTACTATCTTTGCGCAAGGCTGCTGGATACCCGCCTTCGCGGGTATGACGAGTCCCACCTTATGGGATGAACTGTCGTTCCCCCCGAGTACTCGGGGGGAATCCAGTGGGTTTATTCATTTTTTAATTCAACGATTGCTCAGATTAGGTTTTTAGAGCAGGCCTCTCTGCTACCCTTCAGTATCCGGAGTTTTAATCTTTGCTTGAATCCTGTAGTAAAATCTTTTAACTTTACATTTGTACACCGAATTTAAAATACCCTGCAATCAAATTTAACAACAGGCGAACCATGAATTTAGATCAGCTGATCGATTTTTTAGGAAATGATGCCGGTTTTCAGAAAAATCTTACCAAGTGGATGGTACTGGATTCCAGGGCGGCACAATATGCCGATTTCCCCGAATCTCTGGATGCGCGACTGAAAAGCGCCCTGCAAAAAAAGAATATCAACCAATTGTACACGCACCAGCGCGAAACCTTTTATGAGGTGCAAAAAGGGCATAATGCCGTGGTGGTTACGCCCACCGCTTCCGGGAAAACACTCAGTTACAATCTGCCGGTTTTTCAGGAAATTCTGAACAATCCGGAAAGCCGGGCCATTTATCTGTTTCCCACCAAAGCCTTGTCTCAGGATCAGGTAAAGGAAGCGCAGGATTTAGTGCGTCTGTTAGACGTCAATATTAAAACACACACCTTCGATGGTGACACACCGCGGGACATCCGCCGCACCATCCGCTCGGCAGGGCATATCGTGGTTACCAATCCCGATATGCTGCACCAGGGCATTCTGCCGCACCACACCTTGTGGATTAAACTTTTCGAAAATTTAAAATTTGTCGTAATTGACGAAATACACGCCTACCGCGGGGTATTCGGCAGCCACCTCGCCAATGTTATCCGCCGTTTAAAACGTATCTGCGCCTTTTACGGCAGCCATCCGCAATTCATCTGTTCCAGCGCTACTATTGCCAATCCCCAGCAGCTGGCCGAAAATATCATCGAAGAAAA
>JANTFQ010000283.1 GCA_024763405.1 Calditrichaceae bacterium | reverse complement strand
TATTGCACTGCTGACAAGCATTTAGTCCCCTTTTCTTTCAAACCGGCTGCTGCATAATATCATTCCCAGCTTGCCCCCTTTTTGGGCCTGTCCCTTTTTTGGGGCTTGTCCCTTTCGAGGGTGTTGCAGTTTCTAAGATTTCTCGATTATTTCTTCGAAATTCACTCAAAATGACACAGAATGCCTGTCATTTCGAGCGAAAATGAGGATTAAATCCGAGTTTGAGGAGAAATCTTAGGATTGAATCCCTTTCTGCAACTCCCTCCATAGAGAAGAAGACAAAAGGAGTGTTTTTTTCTTTAAAACATTTTTTCAACAAGCTATTTTTATAAAAATCCAACAACTCCGATAAAAACAGATAAGGCTGCCGTGGAACAAGCCGTTCCGTTATATTTTACCGTCTTTCTCAGAGAATAAAAGTAATGACACCTTCCGCAGCCAGAAAAAAAATAGCACAGCCTATCACAGATCCAATCCCCACAAGCCAATAGGTTTCTTTGTTCCCGATCTGCAGAGTTTTTGAAAGCGCTACGCCGCTCCAGACACCTCCGGCGAATGGGATTGCTGTAATAATTAAAGTGCCTGCCTTGCCGATTTTTAAAATTCTATCCGATAGAGCGCTTCCCTTTAATTTTTGTTCTATTTTATCTGCCTTGTGCTTAAGGATTGTAAATGGGAATACCCGCTTTGCAGTGGTTTGGAAAAGATGAACAACGCCGACCATAAGAGCAAAATCACTTAGAATAATCACCACAGAAACAATATACAGATTCATGCTTTGGAGAAGCGCGAAAAGGAACGCCCCTTTCTTCCCCACAACAAGCTGTGTTAGTATCAAAATGCTGTAATTAATAATTTGCGTATAGATAATATCCATCGAATTACTGATAATAATCTAACCCTAAATGCGTTATCTCCTTCTCTCCGGCAATAACACGCAGTGTATTTTTTAATTTCATTAACTGGATAAACAAATCGTGTTCCGGATACAAATTTTCGGCGTGAATCGGGCTCTTAAAGTAAAATGAGAGCCACTCCTGAATCCCTTTAAAATCTGCTCTGCCAGCCAAATCCAGCAGAAGAACTAAATCCAGGATAATCGGTGCCGCCAAAATACTGTCCCTGCAAAGAAAATCAATTTTGATCTGCATGGGATATCCCAACCAGCCAAAAATATCAATATTGTCCCATCCTTCTTTATTATCACGGCGCGGAGGATAATAATTGATACGTACTTTATGATACAGATCCTCATAAAGCTCGGGATATAAATCCGGTTGTAGAATATGTTCCAATACCGAAAGCTTGCTCTCTTCTTTTGTTTTAAACGATTCCGGATCATCCAGCACTTCGCCATCACGATTGCCCAGAATATTGGTCGAAAACCAGCCTTCGATTCCCAGCATACGCGCTTTTAAACCGGGCGCCAAAATCGTTTTCATTAACGTCTGCCCTGTTTTAAAATCTTTTCCGGTTAGTGGAACCCGCATTTCATCGGCAAATTCATAAGCCGCAGGAAAATCAGCCGAAAGATTTGGCGCTCCGTTGGCATAAGGAATTCCTTCGGCAATGGCGGCCCAGGCATAAATCATACTGGGTGCAATATCCGGATGGTTTTCTTTCATCGCTTTTTCAAAAGCGGCTTTTGTTTGATGTATTTCGCTTCGGGTTAAAAATATTTCGGTACTCCCGGTCCACACCATCACCAAACGGTCGAGCTTGTTTTTTTGTTTGAAATCACGGATATCCTGACGGAGCATTTCAAAATATTCATACCAGTTAGCCGCTTTTTTAACATGGGGACCATCCAGTTTTTTTACATACTTACGGTTAAACACCGCCTTCATGGGTTTGATGGCCGAAAGCTCATCCTTTACCTGATCCAGCAGATCTTTCTCGAGGACTCCGGCATTGAGCGCGGATTCATACGCATTGTCTTCAAAAATATCCCAGGTGCCAAAGAAAAGATTGTCCAGATCAACCAGCGGAATTAATTCTTTGATTAATGGATTGCGCCCTTCGTCTCTCCGTCCCAGGCGAATATGGTTCATTTGTGTGAGTGAGCCGATCGGTTTAGCCAGCCCTTTACGAATAGCCAAAACACCGGCAATAAAAGTGGTGGAAACCGCACCCAGGCCGGGTAGAAGAACTCCCAGTTTTCCCGAAGCATCATTTACAATAAATTCTTTTGTTTCAGAATTAGTCATTTTATTGTTCCTTCTTTATATCTGATTTATCTTGTTTATAAACAAATAGTATACGTTGAATCGCAGTAATATTAGCAAATATAGCAACCGCCCAAATTGAAATTTCGAGCAGGGTTACCGGAAAATGAATAACATTAAATAGGGAGATATGAAATAAGGGATAGTAAAGTAATGCGCCAAATCCGATAAGAACAACCCGTTCAGGCCGCTGCATAAGTCCCATTTTAGCTTCAAAGCCCAGCCCTTCTGCCCTTGCCCGGACATAACTTACCATCGTCGATCCGCCCAAAGCAGCGAACGCGGCAACGGATAACATATAATTGTGATTGCCCACATAGAAGACGGCAATTCCAAAAAACATGATTACTTCCGAATACCGATCAATCGAAGAATCGAATAATGCGCCAAAGCGTGTTTCCGTTCCGGAACTCCGCGCCAGTTTACCGTCCATCACATCGCAGACACCGCCCAGTAAAATAAGCAATCCGCCCAGGTGGATACGTACGGGTTCCAGGATGATCACAGCGGCCCCGGCAATATTGAGTACTAATCCCAATACAGTGAATGTGTTAGGAGTGAGACCGAGGTTGGATGAAAGCGCGATGAACGGATTGAGCAGACGAACAAATCCGTTTTGCAGCCATTCCGGAAGAAATCCTGTATTTTTATTTGACATCGTCCCTACCTTATCGACTTTTGGAGACCTTTTTTTTACGCTGCAGACGTGGGCACGGTTTCGCCTTAACAGGCAAACATCATCAACATATCAGATATGCCTTTACAATCAATGGATTTACAGACATGTATGGTGCCTTTTGCCATGTTTTCATTTTTTTCTTTTCACGATCTGTGTAATTTAAAAATTTCTTTTACTAAAAGCTAAAATATTCTCAAAACTCCAAAAAAAATCTGACTCCAAATTGGTGCAAAAACACTTCTCGCTTTTCCGGTTTTCAATACATTTTCCCGAGCGGCTGTCTTAAATATAATCGTTACTTTATAATATGAATATTGCTATTTTTAGCCATCCATTGATGTATTAAGGGAAAAATAAATTTATAAAAATCATATTATTTTAAAGCCTTTCGCAGACATAATTTGCAGAAATCCCGGCGGCAAGAATTCTCGTTGTTAGAATCAAACGAGACAGAGGGCAACTTTGATGGAGGAGAAGAGGCCCAAAAAAGAAATATCAGAGAAAAGTCTAATTAATCCATACGGTAGGTACGCAGATAGTAGCGCATAAATACTTCTTCCACGCGTGCCTGTTCTTCATCTTTAGCCCCATCGGTACGAATTTGTACAATATCTTTAAGGCTGTAATTCTTTAGCAGATCCAAATCTTCTTTTTTAAGATTTTCATTATAACCGAATTCCAAAATTTCCACCAGTACATTCAGCCGGATACTTTTAAACTCATAAACCACAAAGGGTTCAAAAGCCGTTCCGGTCTCTTTGTCGATAATTTCCATTACCTTTTCGATTTCAATCCGGTCGCGGTACTGCCTGCGGGAAGTGAG
>JANTFQ010000282.1 GCA_024763405.1 Calditrichaceae bacterium | reverse complement strand
GGAAATGGTTCCGGCCTTGGCACGGGCGACTGTGACGGCAGCGGACCCAAAGGAAACGGAAAGCGCGGCGGACGGAAATAACAGCCCAAAAACGCTTAAAATAAAAAGGCCGAATGAAAAATCATCCGGCCTTTTTATATTTATAAAAATTATGAAATCAGTTTAAATTTCATTTCCCTGCACGTTATAAACCGTTACGTCAAAAGATTTTCTCAAATCCTTTTCAATAAGCGCACGATCTCCGGTAACCACAATCTGCATTTTATCCGGATGCAGGTATTTTTGAGCGCTTTCAAAAATATCTTCCCGGCTAACAGCGGAAATATTTTCACGGTAGGTGTTATAATAATCGTCCGGCAACTGCGATAACACAATGTTTGATAAGCCGAGAGAAACCTGATCGGCTGTTTCAAATGCAATAGGGAAGAGTCCGGTTATCTGACCGTGCGCATTCTGCAGTTCTTCTTCGCTGATTTTCTCCGCACGGATTTTGGCTACTTCATTCAATACTTCCTGCACCGCCTCTGCCGTATGTTCGCTTTGCACCGCGGCTGAAATATGAAAAGGACCTAATCCCGGCCGGTAGCTGAAAGCGGAACCGGCGCCGTACGTATAGCCGTGCTCTTCGCGCAGGTTCATATTGATACGCGAAAGAAAATAGCCGCCCAAAATTTCATTGAGCAGGGTAACAGCATAATAATCGGGATTGCTGCGCTCGATGCCAAGATGCCCCATCCGCAGTTCTGTTTGTGAAGAACCGGGTTTGTGGATCAGATGAACGCTGGTTTTTTGCGGCTGTTTAAAATCAAAATCAGCCACGGGCGGTAGAGCTGCGTCTTGCCAGGAGGAAAAGTATTTTTCACTCACGGCTTCTGCCGTTTGGCGGTTTATATTTCCGGCGAAGATAAGCACGGAATTTCCAGGAGTAATATGTTTTTTATAGAAGGTCTGAATGTCTGTCCGGGTGATATTTTGAATGGAGGTGTTCGAACCTTCGACGGGCAGGGCATAGCGCATACGGCCATAAAGGAAACGGATAAACTGTTCGGAATTTAATTTTGCCGGATTATCGACAATGCGCATCCGGTCGGTTAAAATCTCCTGCCGGATACGCTCCAGCTCGGCTTCGGGGAAAACAGGATTTTGCAGCATATCCGAAAAAACATCCAGGGCCGAATCGAGATTCCGGCTTAAGGTATTCATATCAAGATGAATGGCATTCCAGTCGCTGTGCGCCGAAAACTGGGAAGCGGTAAATTCCAGTTCTTCCGCAATTGCTTCGCTGTTTCGCGTTTTAGTCCCTTCCGAAAAAAGTTCGCTTAGCAGATTTGCGGTACCTTCTTTATTTTCTAAATCAGCCAAAGCCGAAGATTTAACGCATAAATTGATACTGACCAGCGGAAAATCCTGCCGTTCAACAAGAAGAACCTCCAGTCCGTTTGGCAGGTAAAAACGTTCAAAATCCGGGAAATGAAAAGGACGCGGGGTGCCCGGCTGCGGGGTCTGAAAACGATTGAATTCCATTATTCTTTTTCCTTATCGTCAGGCAGGTAAGTAAGTACCACGCGGTTATCATTTTGCAAATAGGCGGCCGCCGTCCGTTTGATATCTGCTGTGCCGATAGCTTTATATTTTTCAATTTCGGTATTAATTAAATCGGGTTCGTCAAAATAGACCGAAAACATATTCAGGTAGTCGGCGCGTGCGCTTACGGTTTGCAGCTCGCGTAATTTTCGGGCTTCCAACTGATTCTGAATACGCTGTAAATCACGTGTTTCTATTTCTTCATTTTTCAGGCGGTCAATCTGTTCCTGAAGTGCCTTCTCCAGCGCTTCTATTTTGATACCGGGTTTCGGTGTGGCCATAAAAATGAGTAGAGACGCGTTCTGCATTGGTAAGATTAGGGCATACGCATCCTGGGCAATCTGCTGATCATAGACGAGTGATTTGTATAAACGTCCCCGTTTCCCAAGGGATAAAATATCTGTGATAATATCGGCGGTGTACGTATCCGCTTCGCCAAAGGGCGGAATATGGTAGGCCATATAAATCCGGGGTAACTGCACATTATCATATTCAATGGCGCGTTTTTCTCCGCTGTTATAGGCCGTGAAGATCGTTTTCGGACTCTGAGGCTTTGGAGTGGACGGCAGATCGGCAAAGTATTTTTCCACCAAATCGCGAGTCTGCTTTGTATCAAAATCTCCGGCAATTACCAACGAGGCGTTGGACGGTGCATACCAGGTTTCGAAGAAGTGTTTCACATCTTCCAATCCGGCGGTGTTCAAATCTTCCATATATCCGATAACCGGCCAATGATAGGGAAAATCTTTTTCAAAACTCATTTCCAGTATTTTTTCAAGCCACAAGCCATAGGGTTGATTTTCATACCGCTGGCGCCGTTCGTTTTTAACCACATCCAATTGTGTATTTAATTTTTCCTGAGTGAGAGCCGGCAGAAAAAATCCCATCCGGTCCGACTCCAACCACAGGGCTGTTTCCAGATAATGGGAAGGCAGTGTTTCAAAATAATTGGTACGGTCGAAAAAGGTGGATCCGTTTAAGGTGCCGCCTACGCTTTGGATATACTGGAAATGCATATCGGCGGGAACATGTCCGCTGCCCTGAAACATCATATGTTCAAAAAGGTGCGCATAACCTGTCTTGCCGGGTTTTTCATTTTTAGAACCGGTATGATACCAGATGTTGACGGAGACGATGGGCACCCGTTGGTCCCGGTGTAAAATTACGTTTAATCCGTTTTTAAGTTGATAAGAATCGAATTCGATATGCAGAGGCATGTGTTTCTTTCCGGAATAATAAAAAAGCAGGTATTCCGGTTTTGAAAATACCTGCTTTGTAAAGAGTAGATTTAAAACTATAAATTAGACGTGATGATCTCTTCGAAGACATTGTGGGGGCGTGAGCCGACGATTTGTCCAAGGACTTTGCCTTCGCGGTCAATTACAAAAGTTGTGGGAATACTGCGGATGCCGCCGTATAATTCCGAGACGCCGACGTTATCATACAGGATTGGGTAATTAATGCCCATATCGCTGGCGAATCCGGGAACTTTCTCAAATTCGCGCGGGTCCAGGGCAATGCCTAAAACGGTAAATCCATCTTTTCCGTATTTATTAACTAAATCGATAAAGGAAGGAATTTCCTGACGGCAGGGTCCGCACCAGGTAGCCCAAAAATTTACGAAAACCAGTTTCCCTTTAAGGCTGCTTAAAGTGACCTCTTTGCCTTCGAGATTCTTTAAAGTAAAATCCGGGGCCGCCGGGTTTTCGGTAGCAGGTGCCGGTTGTGAATTAGCGGGCTGCGCCTCTACTGCCGCCTGTGCCTGTGATACGCCGGTGCTGGAAGAATTATTCATGAAAAAATAACCCAGGGCAATCACCAAAACTGCCGCGGCAGCGATGATCAGATACATGTTCTTGTTTGGACTTTGTGACATTGTGTTTCCTTTCTAATTGTGCATTTGTTTAAACGATCCGACAACCCGCTGGATAAAAGCATTTTCCGGGAGCGCGCCTTCGATGGGAAAATCTCCGCTGAGCATGGTACGCGGCACGCCGCGCACATTAAACTTCATAGAAAGTTGCGGAAATTCCGTTGCTTCTATCATATCGGCTGTAATCATTTCATTCTCAATTGCCATTTTATGTGCCAGACGAACCGCTTTCGGACAGTGCGGACAGGTCGGGGTAATAAAAACCTGAAGATG
>JANTFQ010000281.1 GCA_024763405.1 Calditrichaceae bacterium | reverse complement strand
ATTCGGATAAATTTGATTTGGTTATCTCGGATATACAAATGCCGCAAATGGACGGCATTGCACTGGTACAGAAAATCCGGAACCGAAAGAATACGGTCCCGGTGATTATTATTTCCGCTTTCGGAACCCAGTCTCAGGCGAAAAAGGCGCTCGAAGCCGGGGCCAATAGCGTGTTGGAAAAGCCTTTTGAGCAGGAGCAACTGATTAACACAATAAAGCAGCAGCTAAACGGGAACAATACATAAATGGAAATCATGTTAGCTGTACTTGGTCTTTCGGCCAGTTTCTTTTTTGCCGGCTCCGAGGCGGCTTTTACCGCTTTTAATAAAATCAGGCTGGATATCTGGCAGAAACAGCAAAAACAGTTTGTCAGCTCAGCTCTGTTTTTTCACGAAAAACCGGAAGCCTTTTTTTCCACTATTCTGATAGGAAATAATTTTGCGTTAACGCTGTACACCACTTTTGCCGCGGTTTGGCTAGTACAGTGGTTCGATGAATCTACCGCGGGAATACTTCTGGCTTTAGTCGTTTTGTTTATTGGCGAAATCTTTCCTAAAACCCTGTTCCGTTCACTCGCCGATAAGGTAATCCTTAAAACGCTTATTTTAGTCCAACTGTTTTACTGGCTGTTCAAACCACTCATTAGCGCGTTAAATTTATTTATAGATCTTTTCTTAAAGTTGATCGGCGTGCAGCACCAATCGGTTAAAAATTATTTTTCCAGGGACGAGTTGCAGCTTCTCCTGCATACGGGAATCGGAAAAAATGACCAGCAAAAATACATTGCCAATGTACTTCAGTTTAAGGAAGTAAAAGTGCGGGAAGCGATGATTCCCCGGACTGAAATGACGGCGGTGGAACATTCGGCCGGCTGGGATGCTGTTTTTGAAGCCTTAATGGAAAGCGGCGATCCCTTTGTACTGCTTTATTCCGATTCTATCGATAATATTACGGGAGCTGTGTTTGCGTATGAACTACTGCGTCCGGAACGGGCGGTAGAAGAAATATGCCGGCCGCTGCGCTATGTACCTGAAAATAAAAGCTGTGCCCGGCTGTTGCGCGAATTTCAGAATGAAAAAATAACGTTGGCAGTGGTGGTGGATGAATACGGTGGAACTGCCGGTGTGATTACGATGGACGATTTGGTGGAAGAGGTTTTTGGCGAGGCCGAACCGGAAGGTGGAATAAAGGCGTTAAATGATCATACCTGGCTGCTTGATGCCAGGACAGAGATCGATATGCTTGAAGAAATGCTGGATTTGCCGGAAATACAAACAGAAGCCGAAACAATTGCGGGATTGATTCTTGAGAAGAGCGGTTCCATTCCTGCAGAAGGTGAGCAGTTTAAATTTAATCGTTTTCGTATCGAAATTGTACGGGCTTCCAGTAATCGGATTATTCAGGTGAAACTGATTCGGTATTTGAATAAGACGGAATAAAAAACCCCTCCGAAACTTTGATAATTTCGGAGGGGTATAAAGAAGGAACAGAAAAAAGTATCCCAAACTATCAACGTTTCGGATACCTGATAAAATATTACAGCAGGCTGTAGCTCAGACCAATCGCGAGCGTTTGTTTAAGCTGACGTTTATAAGACACATCTTTGTCATACATCAGTTTAAAGTTAAAACTTACCGTAATCAAATCCGAAATCTTCGACGAAAATAAATTATCCCAGTTCGTATCAATTTCATCAATGCCCTTTAAATTGGAAAAGAGTTCCAGTTTAGAAGTGTATAAAATATTCTTACTAACCTGAACCTTTAAATCGGTTACGGATTCCGCACCAAATTCAACGCGCATCTTTTTACCATCAGCAAAGGTGTCGCTAAACTTATCGGTTACCGTTTCTTTTAACGCAGCACCAAGACGGGTTTTAATAATGTCGTTGGGTTTATAGCCAACACCGGCGCTCTGTGTAAAATAACCGGGATCCATAAAGGTCGAAATTTTTACCTTTCCGGCATCACTGTATGCATAGCCGTCGGTGAACTGGGTTAAAGCGGTGGCGGCAACATAAGGATTAATGTAGAGATTCATTTTGTATGTAAAAACGCTCTCTAACTTAATTTCGTCAGCCGCTTTTTTAGCGGTGGCATCGCCAACCTTTGTTTTTCCGTAGGATATTTTACCGGTAGTTGTCCAGTTATATTTTTCCTGGTCGTTTGCAAATTTTGCATTAATGTCCATCTGCCAGGACCAGGCGTCTTCGCCGCCGCCGGCCCAGTTATCAAACTGATTTTGGGTAAAATTTAAAATTCCTGTGGCTTCGTTTTTCCAGCCGTAAACCGGTTTTTTCTTCTCTTTATCCTGTGCCGATACAGCGATGGTAAAGGAAAAAATTAAAATTAATGTAATGAGTAACTGATTACGTTTCATTGGAAACTCCTTCATAGAATATATGTGATTTTATGTTTTACAGTTTTTATTTTGTTAAATCAATTTTCCCTTTTTTATCGAAGGGCAGTGAAAAATTCTTTAGCAGTTTAAAATCGCTTGAAAAATCCGATTTTCCTTTAAGATGGTATTCCAGTTTGCTGTCTCCGCTGAGCATCTGATATACCGCGCTGCCCATTTCCAGAAAATTCAACGTGACCGGAATACTAACCGTTTGTTTGGCTTTCTTTTTGATTTTTACGGCTTTATCAATCTTCCCTCTAATCCAGTTTGTTCCGTTTACTTCCAAATCGTAATTTAGATTGCTGGTAACAAAATTAAGAGCATTGGGGTTTTTTATCGCGATCATAAATTTTAAATCCGCACCGCTAAAACCAATCTTATCCAGTTTGATTCCTTTAAGGCTTATTTCCGGTAATTGCAGATTCGGAAACGAACCCGTTTTACTAACCGGGATTTTAATATCGCCCAAAACCGGCAGGTTAACGCCGATTTTCAATTTCAATTGATAGGGCACCGTGTCTAAATCGGCAAAGGATTTAACGGCTTTGTGTATTTCCGAATAGGTGAGGGAGAGCGGAATGCTGACCCTGGCTTTCCCGTTTGCCTTAATATCCAGTTTATCCTGTTTTTGCCCTTTTATAAAGGATGCGCCGGCAATCAGCAGATTGTAATCCATTCCACTTAAATGAATGCCAAGCGGATTGGGATTTTCTACCGCGATATCAAACAGCAGGTCGGCTTTGCTGAGTGAGAGATCGGTCAGTTTTACATTTTCAACCGATGCCTTCGGTGTCTTTACTTTTACCTGCTGAAGCAGATGCAAAGCTTCCTGGCAGGAGAGGATAAAAAAAAGCGGCAGGATAAGTAAAACTATTTTTAGGAAATTTTTTCGAAACATTGTATTTCCTTTTTAAATTCCGGTAAAGTGACTTATAAAAATATCAACAGGCCTCATAGCCTGAGCAATAAATATTGTCAGACAGTAGAGGCCGTTAATTTAGTACGGTTTAGTTCTGATGCAAATGCACATCCTGCTGCGGGTAGGGAATAGAAATTTGATTAGCGTCAAAAGCAAGTTTCACTTTTTCGTACATATCAAAATGCAGTCCCCAATAATCGGCCGCATTCACCCAGGCACGAACGGTAAAGTTGACCGAGCTGTCGGCCAGTTCGCCAAGCGCAATAAACGGTTCGGGATCTTTCAGAACACGTGCATCTTCTGTAAAAAGTTTGGTCAGCACCGATTTCGCCTTGGCGATATCGTCTTCGTAACCGATGCCAAAAGTAAAATCAACACGGCGCTGCGCCTCGGTTGAATAATTGACAATGCTGCCATTGGAAACAG
>JANTFQ010000280.1 GCA_024763405.1 Calditrichaceae bacterium | reverse complement strand
TCCAGCACAATCATTTCGGGATTGGTGCCCACCGGGATGCTGGACTCCACCTGGTAAGTATCGAGATTGATTTTGGAAATGTTATTTCCGAATAAATTTGTCACATACGCAAATTGGTCGTCGTAGGCCAGGTAACGCGGACTGGAACCGGCCGGCAAGTTGATGGTGGTAACTTTTTTCCAGGAATTGGTGCTGATCACTTCAATTTTATTGGAATTATTAACAACGATAAAACCCAACGTATCCACGATGGTCATACTCTGTACAACGTCCCCCAAATCGACGCCATTCACCGCTTTAAAGATTCCATTTTGAATGGTACCGTCTTTGGGACTGTAAAAAGAAAGCGAACCGTTTCCGCCATTAAAATTTCCTTCATTCAAAATAAAGGCACCGCTGAGTTTTGGATTTTTGTCCCCATCTCCCGCTCCGGTGGGATCTTTCTCGCAGCCGGTTACAATCAGAGCGGCCAGTACCATAAATAGTACAAATTTCTTAAACATTCTGTCTCCTTTGGTAAGTGTGTGTATTATGATTTATGATCCATAAATTAAAAATCTGCTTAAATCTTTCCGGGCTTAAAGACCTGGAAAATCTATCTTGTTAGCGACAACCCCAGCCGGAAATTACGCGGGGGCATCGGGTAGCCCGGCATCACTTCGTAACGCGTGTCTAATAGATTTTCAACCGATACCGAAAAAGCTGCCTTTTGTCCGGCCACGTTAAAATGAACGGAACTCCAAAACCGCCACACCTGATGCGAAGGTAAAATTTGCTGCGCATCATTCTGAATCGTTTTATAACGGAAACCGGTTCCCGAAACCTGCGCGCCGGCGCTAAGATTCCTCCAGCCGCTTTGCAATCCGGCGCTCCACTGCTCCGCCGGAATCAACGGCAGGCGGTTTCCCATTGTCGCATCTCCGTCAAATTCTTCTGCTGTTTTCTTAGCCAGACCGTAGCGGTAATTAAACCAGAGCCGGTGCAGGCCATTTTTATGTCCAACCGAACCTTCGATTTCTATTCCTCTGCTATCCACTTCCAGGATATTAAACGGTTTCCAGAGTCCGTTTTCGGGCAGCCATTTTATCTGATCCGTTACCCGGTTCTGATATATCCCTGCATTTACGGAAACCAGGGTCACGTCAAATTCTGTTTTATACTGAACACCGCTTTCCATATTCAGGGATTGTTCCGGCCGTAAGGCGGGATTCCCCCCGGGCAGCCAGTACAAATCATTAAAAGAGGGTGCACGATAATTCCTGCCGACGGAAGAATAGAGCTGCAAGTCCCGGTAATGAAAGGTCAGCCCCAGTCCGGGCAAAACAATGGCTCCGAAATTAGAATCATTTTCCAGACGCAGCTTGGTATTTAAAATCAGCGCGCTTTTTGAAATCTGATCTTTAAAAAGCTGCCAGCCTGCGGATCCATAAAAAGCCGTTCGTGCGCGCCGGTGCACCCCGGCATTGCTGCTGTTGATTTCTTGCAGCGAAGCCTCCGCGCCGCCTAAAAGAAGCAGTGCAGGAAAAGGCAGATAGCGGCCGCTTAGCATAAGTCCTTTTTCCTGGTTAAAATGAAGACTGTGCAGCGGCTGTCCGTTCAGCAAAAAAGCGCTGTCCCGGTATTCCATCCATTCGTTACGCAAATAACTTTGCAAACGCATTTCGCCCTGCGCGCCGTGATAGTGCACTTTAAAAGCGGCTAATATATTTTCATTTTTTAGACGGGCTTTGTTCGAAGCCTCTGTTTCGGCGCTAAGAAAAGCTTTAGGGGCTCCGGCTTCACTTTTAAAGGTTCGAAAAAAGGATGAAAATTCCAGTTGCGGTAGAATCGAAATCCGGTTACGGTAAGCAAAATTCCGGCGGGAAAAATCGCGGTTGCGCAGCTCTGTTTTTATTCCGTCCCTAAGCGTCGTGTAGGCATTTTCTCCCGACTCGCTGCCATAATAGAGGCGCTGCTTTAGTTTCTCCACCGGTAAATCTATGGAAAAAGCGGCGTTAAAATTTTTAAACGAAGCCGCCCCGGCACGCACCAAATAAGCCGGCTTTTCCGAAGGCACAGAGGGCATAAGATTTACCGTACCGCCCACCGCGCCGCTGCCGCCAAACAGAACGCTTCCTCCCCGGTAAATATCAACAGATTCCAAATCGGACAAATTATACAACCCCAAATCCGCGCTGCCTAATTGCATATTGTTGAGCGGAATTCCATCCAGCAGTACCTGGGTCTGTTCGGCACTCATCCCGCGCAGCGCAATGGTTTGCAGCTGTCCTGCCGCACCGTATGATTTAATAAACAGACTGTTGCCGGCGCTTAGCATTTGCGCTAAATCCAGGTTCTGTGTTTGTCTCTGAGATTTTAATTGAATGCGTTCGACCCGGGCAGGAAGCATCAAATCCAAGTCAGATTCTCTTTGCCCTTCCACCACGATTTCTGCGCTTTTTAGTATTTCTTTTTCCAGCATAAAATGCAGAGACGGCGTTTTTCCCACCTGCAGCAGAATATTTTTTCTGGTCTCCGACCGGTACCCGGTACAGCGCACGGCAATGTCATAATAACCCGGTGCAACGGCAATTTCAAAATAGCCCCCGGCGTCAGTTGAAGTGCCGTATTTGGTTCCCAGCAGAATAACATCGGCCCCGGCCAGCGGATTTCCACTTTCCTTTTCGCTTACCGTACCGCGGACTGATACCGTAGCGGCAAAGCTCCCGGCGGATAGCATAAACAGTATAAAAAATATTCTGCGCATTCTTTTTTCCATAAAAAAACCCCGGCCTTCAAAAATGAAAGACGGGGTTTGTATTTTTAAAAATGTACAACCAACCCTGCCCTCGAAGGTTTATCTGGTTTATCACCTTAGCGGCAGGTCTTCTGGCTTTGGGCATCAAGCCTACTCATCACACCTTCCCATTCAAATTATGAACAGTGGCTATTATTTTCCGAGCCGCAGTGATATTTAAATTTCAACTGCGTTCGAAAACAATCGTGATTTTCGTAGCCCATTACAGCAGCGGGGCTGCAACGGATTTGCACCGTTTTCCCTATTATCCCTTTCGGGCACCGTATGGTTCTATATAAAAGATCATTGGAACGCCATAAGATTAAGCAATCCCGCGCAGAGATGCAAACCTAATTATTTCAATCTTTCGTTTTTATTAGAAAATTTGGAATTCATAACCATCAAAAGCCTAACACTGATTACACGAAATCTGCAGATTCACACAGATTAATGACACAAAATTGATACAAAATTTTATTGGTTCTTTCTCATTCCGTGTGGGTAAAATGATGAAGTGCAAAATTGAAGGCCGCTGATTATCACGGATAAAAAACAAATTTCAATAAAACACATCTTTGTTTATGATATGATGCGATTTACATTCCATTAACTGCGAAGCAGTAACAAATGAATAACTTCGGGTGAAACCCGAAGATGAAAACGAAGCAAAAGTGAAAACTGCGAAGCAGTTTAATCAAATTTGTCCTTTGATGAATGGATGCTTCACAGAATTTCAACCCCTTCAGAGTTGAAATCGTGGCTTATTTAATTCATTTCCCCGAATTACATTCGGGGCTATTCATTTTTCATTCCTTCGGAATGTTTCTGTGGTGTTAAAAGTTTCTGGCAGAAATGCCAAATAACATGTTTCTCTTTTGCAATACGCCTGCCAAGACTTCAACGGATGGAAAAGTGATTTTCTTATGCCAAATTACCCACACAAAACGAGAAAGAACCATTTTATTATTGTTTTATCTGTGTCATCTGCGT
>JANTFQ010000279.1 GCA_024763405.1 Calditrichaceae bacterium | reverse complement strand
GCATCCATCCAGGTATCAAACGGTTCAAAATAATAACCGCGGGGACGCCTGATGCGCCTGGTACCGCTGAGCATCATTTGCTGTTTATCTGACAAATGGTAGGAAAAATGAAGGGTGGGAAAATAATCCCAACGCCGCAGTTTAAAATCCTGATTATCATCCACAACCCGAAATTTGCGATAGGTAAATTCCGTACGCAGCCCAACCTGGTAGCCCAGCGCTCCGGTTTCTCCCGAATACATACTGTACAAACCGTGAATATCTCGTTCGTATACCGTTTTAGAATTGAACTGCATTTGATTTACATAATTTTGGGTTAAGTGTGCATAATCATATAATTTCGTAATATCTTCAGAATGTCCCAGTCGTGACTGGTAACCGGCTTCAAATTTATCCGTCTTATTCAGAGGAAGCGTATAATCCATTTTAAAACGCAGCGGAGAGGAGGGGCCCTGTTCCAGCGTTTTACGTCCGCTGCTTATTGCTCCGTTTTCATCTTTCAATTCGTTCACCGATTCTTCGTCCGAATCGCGGTACCGGTAATTCGCACTTGCGGAAAGGGTGTGTCCTTTTTGTTTAAAGCGATGCAGATATTCAAGATTAAGCGCATAAAAACCACCCGAACGTTTGGAATCACTATTACTGGAATACAATTGCTGTAAAGCACCCGGCTCACTCCATTGTTCATACTGCAGACGGGAAATCCGTTCCATATTGCGGTTACCGTAGCGCATTTCCAGACTAATATTATCGTTTGCGGTAATGGAATAATCAAAGCCACCCTTTATACCGTATGTTTTGCGTTTGTGTGCGGAACTCCCATCCGAATTAATAAACAGCGTTGTGTCATTAAAACTGACCCGTCGTTCTTCACTCATCGTGCCCGGATAATTACGGATATTATAATTACCGCCAATATAAAAGCTATAATTAGACTTGCGGAAATTGAACAGAAAATCCGTTCCGTATTTTTCATCTAATCCCAGATTTACATTGACGATGCCGCTTACCCCGTTCAGCATATTTTTTTTCGTAACAATATTGATAATTCCTGCCGTACCATCGGGATCAAATTTTGCCGAGGGATTGGTGATTATTTCAATGTCTTCAATAGCACTGGCCGGAATCTGCTGCAGCACATCGCTGGGGTCCAGAATGGTGGGTTTATTATCGATTAAAACGAGGAAACTGGTGCTGCCCCTCAGAGATACGTTTCCTTCGATATCGACCGTAACCGATGGTACATTTTCCAGCACTTCAGCCGCGGTTCCCGAGGCCGCTGTCTGGTGCTGACTGACATTGATTATTTTTTTATCGATTAAATACGTAATGGCGGGTTTTTCGGCAGTCACTTCAATTTTATCCGTTGTCTCAAAGGATTCTTCCAGTTGAATCTCACCCAGATCGATACGCCGGTTATTTCTGCCAATTTGCAGGTCGTGTGCGGTAAAGGAATTGAATCCCATATATTTAACATTGAGATAATACAAACCGGGACGAACTTTGTCGAGCAAAAAACGGCCATCGTCTGCGCTGACGGTTCCCGCCGCCTGGGCGCTGTCTTTTTGAGAATATAAAATAATATAGGCATACTCAATGGGCGTCTGGTCTTTTGCATCAATGATGATTCCCGTAATCTGACCGCCACGTTTGGCACGCGGGTTTTGGGCCAGCACAATACTTAACCCTGTCAGTAGAATCAGCAGCATAAATACAATTCCGTTAAATCCTTTTTTCATTTCGTTTTCCTTTATTGTTTCAGGTAGTTCAGTTTGTTCATAATAAAATTAGTGATTATGTCCTATACTCATCAAAATTTTGTAGCTTGTCATTCAACTCACCCCCTACTTAGATCAATTACACTATTGGCAGCCATTAGGTCCCCTCTCTTTTAAAAAGAGAGGGGGAATCATGGGGTGAGTCGTTTTTTTAAGCATATTTCATCAATAATTTATTTTTTTTAAGATAGACAAGTAATTGCTGAGCTATAGTACCAATCATTAAAATTTTTCCTTCCCGCTATCTTTTAAAAATTAACTCCGGTTTATGTACAATGAATATGCCAAAAATTGTGAAAGCTTATAAGCTCAGTCCAAACGAGAATCCCCCGTTTCCTATTCCATCAAACATAGATATTTCGACTATTCTGACGAATTTCTTCGACCTTTTCTTCCGGGAAAACTCAAAATATCCGAAATCCTGCCCATAAACCTGCATTGACTCAACCGTATTATTTCGTTAACTTTGTAGCTTAATTTTTATGCGGCAAAAAACCAGCCGGAAAGCAAAAAGCGCAAACGTATCGGGAGCGGCGCATGGGATTATCTTTTTTCAATTTTTTCTCCTCAGATATCGGAATCGACCTGGGAACGGCAAATACAATTATTTATATCAAAGGAAAAGGCATTATTGTTAATGAGCCTTCTATCATTGCATTAGAGGAAAATACGGACCGGGTTGTCGCCGTAGGTAACGAAGCGCGTCAGATGCTGGGACGCACCCATCAGGATATCATAACCGTGCGCCCTCTCAAAGACGGGGTAATTGCCGATTTTGAAGCCACCGAAATTATGATTCGGGAATTTATAAAAAAAGCCAATATCAACCGCATGATGATTGGAAAAATCGTTGTTTGTGTACCTTCGGGAATTACCGAAGTGGAAAAACGCGCTGTACGCGATTCCGCCGAACGGGCCGGCGCCCGGGAAGTGGAGCTGGTCGCGGAAGCGATGGCCTCGGCTATTGGGGTGGGACTGGAAATTGATGAACCCATCGGTAATATGATTGTGGATATCGGCGGCGGTACATCGGAAATTGCCGTTATTTCGCTGAGCGGAATTGTAAACCATACGTCCATTCGTATTGGCGGCGATGAGATGAATCAATCCATTATTCAGTATTTTAAGAAAAATTTTAATTTGCTCATTGGTGAAAAAACGGCCGAAGATATTAAATGCAATGTGGGTTCTGCCGCGCCTCTCGAAGAAGAAATAGAAGCCGAAGTAAAAGGGCGTGATCTGATTGATGGAATTCCGAAGACCATTTCCATTAGTTCCAATGAAATCCGGGAAGCTTTGAATGACAGTATTCAAATGATTGTGGAGGCGGTAAAATTATCTCTCGAACGGACGCCCCCCGAACTGGCTTCGGATATTCTCGATCGCGGTATTATTTTAACCGGTGGAGGCGCATTGCTGAAGAACCTGGATATTCGCCTGCGTGAAGAAACCTCGATGGCCATCCATACCGCCGAGGAGCCGCTTACCTGTGTCGCCCGCGGCTGCGGAAATATCTTAGACGATCCGGATAAATACGATAAAGTTTTATTAAAACACCGCCGGAACACCTAACCTGGATGAACCAGAAAAATCAAAATCCAAATCCCAAATTTCAATCGCAAAGATTTAAAAAAGTATGGTTTTACAGTTTGCTTCTAAATTTCGGTCATTGATATTTTAAATTTGATTTTTGTCATTTGTGATTTCCTGCAAAAAAACAAGCAATTAAGAATTAAAGTACTAAATAGAAACTTCTAAATAAGATAAGATACAATCGTGCTGATACTGAGACAATTTATCTCCCGTTTCAGGGATTCTCTTCTGCTGCTTTTTTATATCCTTCTCTCTTCAGCCATGATGCTTTCGAGCGACAGCGCCATTGTGGAGGGGCTGCGTTCTTCCAGTCTTATGTCCATCGGTTTTATTCAGGGTACTCTTACGGAGTTCGATACTTACTTTGCGTTGCGCAAGACCAATCGGGAATTGTTTTTAGAAAACACAAAACTCGC
>JANTFQ010000278.1 GCA_024763405.1 Calditrichaceae bacterium | reverse complement strand
CTTTAAACGATAGAAATGAAAGCGATTATTTAACCAGCATCATTCTTTTATGCTTCGTAAAATTACCATATTTCAATTCATATACATACATACCCGTTGCAACCTTAACACCGGCATTATTGGTACCATTCCATTCTGCGAAATGGGTTCCCTTGGTGACGATTTGGTTGTTAATAAGGGTTTTAACTTTCTGTCCAAGTGCATTGTAAACCGTTAAACTGATACGTTTGTTAATAGGCAGATAGAACTGAATCTTCGTGGTCGGGTTGAAAGGATTCGGGAAATTCTGTTCCAATTTATAATCACTGGGCAGAATAACCGTCAGGTCTTTGGCTTTAATCGAATTAACTTCCGAAGACTCAAGCATACGAAGAGAAATTCTGTGCGGTTCAACAATTTTATACTCGGTTGTATCAAAGCTGGTACCATTCCAGGCATACTTCGTAACATCAATACTGTCTTTCCAGGTCTGTGACGGCATTAAAATATCTTCATATTTATCGTCATCAAAAAAGGTTTTAAAAGCAGACAGTTGAAAGGCAATAGTACCTTCAGACTCAGCTTGCAGAGTAAAAGAGGTATCTGCGATGCCGGCGGAATCTTTAATAGCCATAGCACTATAAACGGAATTATCTAAATCGGTACCATCATAAATGGTTTCATAGGTCCATGCAAGGGTATCGGTTTTGTCGCCGCCCTGAAATTCGGCAGACATAACGTAATTACCATGACGCGCGGCAAAATACAGATTCGGTTTACCATCGTTATCCCAGTCACCAAACCCGGCACGTCCAAAGAAATCAAAACGTCCGGAGGCAGAGCCATTCGGAGTAAGCATAAAAATATTGGAACTATCGATAGTAGAGAGGTCGTCACCTTCTTCAAAATGAACCATTTCCACTAAGCCATTGGCACTATAGAGAGGGAAATAAACTTCGTCACGTCCGTCACCATCGATATCAAAAGCGGTACCACCACCGAGAGATACACAATCATCCGGATAATTACCATAAATATAATGATGGCCGCCGGTTGTATCGGCTAAGAGATAAGTGTCGGCGCTTGGAATGCGGACAACGGAAACATGACCATAGTTCCAGTTTTCAAGAACAAGCTCAGGGTTCCCGGTTCCATCCAGATTTGCAGCAACTGCAGCATAGGGCGTGCCGCCACCGTAAACGGCATACTCACCACGATTTTTATGCCAAACGGCTTCTCTGGTTACACTGGAAAAACCAGGATCACCGGTTGAATAAGTTCCTTCAATACTGTAGATATAATAACCATCATAGGTACTTCCACTGAAATTACTGGACAGGTATAATTCGTTCTTACCGTCGCCATCGATATCAGAGGTTTCGATATGTTCAGATTGGATATAGGAAGCAGAGTCGGCCGGGAAGAGAGGGGAAGCAATAATACGTGCCGGTGCATCGCCAAAATTCCAACTGCCGGCAACACCGTCCCATTCGAAAATTACAATACCGTTACCGCCGAAATTAGCCATAACTTCGATTATACCGTCGTTGTCTAAATCACCCCAGGTAACCGAGCGAGGAACAACGGTACTCGTGGTAGAGTCCAGATCCGGGCTTGACCAAACCAGTTCCATGGCATCGTTGCCGGCATTTTTAAAAATATGGATATGGCCGTTATCATGATAATTTGTAACTACAATAGCAGGAACGCCATCGCCCAGAGGGTTTGCGTTATAATCAGAGCCACGAATACTTCTTAAACCGCTAAGAACTGAATCCTGATCAATTGTAGGAAACTGGTAGCCGCCTTTGTAATCCATTGTCTGTGCCTGCAGCCCGAAAGCCATGAGCATGATTAAAGCAAGAAATAAAACTGTAAATGTTTTCTTCATAAGAAAACCTCCTTGGTTTGAGTGTTGGTTAAGATGCTGAACGAATGTTAGAGAAAATAACAAATTAAACACCAAAAAAGCAAATTTTATGTTTAGTATTAAACAGACATATATCGGAAAGAAAATTATCCGTGCTTCCCAACAGCGAAATATCCGATATGGCCATTTTTTTTAGCAGCAGGAAGGGGGAGAACGGTAAAAAATATTGAATAATGAAGCAATTGTTTTTACATTACGATTCAACCTTAGGTTTGTTAAACTCCCAAACATACTATGCAATTATTTGGAGGCAGTACATGAAGCCCATAAAAGCAATCGTTTTAATTTTGATGTTTACTTTTTTTCAGCTTTTTGCCGGCAACACAGGGAAAATAGTCGGCCTGGTTACGGATAAAGCCAATGGTGAACCTCTGATTGGTGTAAATGTTATCGTGCAGGGCAGCGGTCTTGGCGCATCAACGGATTTAAACGGAGAATATTTTATTTTAAATGTTCCTCCCGGAAATCAAAAAATTGAATGTTCTTATGTCGGCTACCAGACAGTGGTTATGGAAAATATCCAGGTCTCTTCCGACCAGACCACGGTTGTAAACTTTAAAATTTCAGAACAGACAATGGAACTGGATGAAAGCATCGTGGTCACAGCAACACGGCCGCTGGTGCGCAAGGATTTAACAGCCTCCAAAAACATCACCACTACCGAAGAAATTAAGGTACTGCCGGTAGAATCCTTTGCCGGTATTATGCTGACCCAGGCCGGGGTTACGCAGGGAGCCGGCGGTGAATTGCATATCCGTGGCGGCCGGTCGACGGAAATTGCCTACCTCGTAGACGGCGTCTCCGTTGCAAACCCCTTTAGTACCAATGGAATTGCCACCAGCGTAGCCACCAATTCCATTCAGGAAATGTCGGTTATCAGCGGTGCCTTTAATGCGGAATATGGTAACGCGATGAGCGGTATCGTTAATTTTACCACAAAAGACGGATCACCCGATTTTAATGCGTTTCTTAGTTTTTACAGTGGTGATTATCTCAGTTCCCATAAAGACATATTTGTTAACATCGATGATGTGAATCCTTTTGCCAATCATAATTTTGAAGGATCGCTTTCCGGGCCGCTCTCTTTTTTAGGTCTGGATGGAAATAGCAATACCTTTTTTATGTCTGCCCGTTATACGGCTTCGGAAGGTTATCTTTACGGGATTCGTGAACATTTGACGACCGACTCTGCTAATTTTGAACGTAAAAAATATGTAACTATCGAAAAGGATGAAGGATCGTTTATTACCCATACCGAATGGCGCGATGAGTGGTATATTGAAAATAACGGAGATGGTAAATTTGTACCGATGAATCCACGGGAAGGATTAAACCTGCTGGGAAAAATGAAATTTCAATTGTCGCCCTCATTGAATATGCGTGTTCAGACCATTTTTGAAAAAAATCACAGCAAAGGATATGTGCATGCCTATAAATACAATCCGGATGGTATCAATAATTATTATTCTCAAAGCTATAACAACTCGCTCAGTATAACGCACACGCTTTCCAACAGCACCTTTTACGAAGCAAAAGTTGCGTTTAATTTACGGGATTATGAAAGTTATGCGTTTAAAGATATTAACGATCCACGGTATGCGCCATCCAATAAAATCCAGGGGAATCCGGGCGGTACAACCTTCCTGTTTGGCGGCGCTCAGATGGGGCAGAATTTTGAAAACTCTACCACCCTGTTGGGTAAATTTGATTTAACCAGCCAGGTTAATAAAAACAATTTGTTTAAAACCGGCATCGAAGGACGCCGTCATCGGTTAGATAAAGAAAGTTATTCGATTGGATTCAACCGTAACCAATATGTTGTCCCAACGAGAGTATACAGCAGTTCCGGCGGCGCTTATGTGGAATACCCGCTTCAAATTTCTGC
>JANTFQ010000277.1 GCA_024763405.1 Calditrichaceae bacterium | reverse complement strand
AGGGGAACTTTCTTTTCTCCCTCTCCTTTCAGGAGAGGAAGGCCTGCCCCGATACTTCGGGGGGTGAGGTTTTAGACTACTTTAAAGACAGACCCTAATTAGATTACTTCGACCCGAGTACTCGGGTCTCGCGAAGACAGTTGAATGTGTCGTTACCCTGAAGGGATGCCTTCCGGTACGAGGAGTGAAGAATGAGCGACGCGGCAATCTATTATTTTATAAATGGTTAAGTCGTGTTTTGCTGAGCTAAGGACATAATCAGTAATTCTATCTTAAATGACCAAACCAAAACCTTTGCTTTTTGGACGGATGCCATATTTAGAATTCAGTGCACGATCCAGGCATCCGGATATCCTTTTTTTCGAACCTGCGCCAGGGCTTTATCCGCCTCGGGGCGGTCGAAGAATTTCCCGGTAAAAATCTTAAACACGGAACCGGACTTTTTATAATAGGCCGGAAAATTAAACTGTCCCTGAAGCTTACGCACCAGTTCCAGGGCACGGCTTTCATCGGATGTGACCAGGATTTGAATGGTGAACATAAATTCCCGGATTTTACTTGCAGGAGACGGCTCTGAAACGGAATCAGGGGCCATAATCATCCGCTTTACAACCCAAGTACCAGGGAAGCCCTGTATGGTTAACTTACGCTGAACAGAATCGGCTAAATGCCGGTATCTGTAATCCCCAACCTGAATCTTGAACAAACCCTTGTCTTTAAAAAGGTAAACAGAATCCAGAATAACGGGGGAAAGAGTGTGTGTCACCGAGGCGGCTCTGACGGAGTCCAGGCCGGCAAAAACCTGCACGCGAAATCCTTCCACCATTCGAACCGTATCCGCAGGCGGAGGTGGAATCAGACGAACAGAAATCTCTGCAGAATCCCCGGGGGAGACAAGAATGGAATCGATAAAAGAGTCGGCTACATTTTCCTGCTGATAAAATAAAACACTGTCCGGCTCGGCCGGTTTTTTAATGGTGAAAACAGCCTGAGGGGCACAGCTAAACAATAAAATTAATAGAATAAAAAAAACAAGCGCTTTCTGCATCAATTAATAGACCTTCTTTAAGTAAGTGCCTTTAAAGTATTTATTCACGAGAATATCGTAATATTTAAATCCCTTTTGGGACATATTCAACGCGCCCCACTGACACATTCCAACACCGTGACCGCTGCCGCCCCCAGATAAAATTATAGTGGAATCATTGGACGCAAAATTGAAAAACAAGCTGGGTAAGGCCCCTTTTTCTGATTTGGAAAAAAAACGGCGAATGGCATATCCGTCCAGGGTTGCGCTGGTGTCGCCGTAAGTCACCTGCATTTGTTGAACCCGGCCCTGGGCTGTACGACGCAGCACCCGGGTTTTAAACACGAGGCGCGTTGTATCTAAAACGGTTTCGTGCAAATAAGATTTATTAAAACGCAGTTTAAAGAGAGAGTCTAATTCGGATAATTTAAATCGTCGTTCCCAGCGGAATAAGGGAGAAACGGAACAGGCAAAGCCGTTTCCCAGAATATCCTTTTGGGGCTGCAAGTAGGGAAAAGGTTTTGTATTCCAAACATTTTGAACGGCTTCGAGCACACCGCCGCAGGTGGAATGATAATAGACGGTAGCCAGCGTATCGTGAAACATTAAAACATCGCCGTGTGTTGCCGAAAGGGCTTCCGTTGCCAACGGCCTTTCAGCATCACGGCCGCCATAAACCTGGTCACGCACATCTGCATATAAATCAAAAGGCTGAGATTTTCGCGCAAGCATTTTTTTGAGAGAATAGCTGCGGGCACACACGGCCTGGGCTTTGAGCGCTTCCAGATACGCCGGATTAGCAGATGGCATTTCGGCTGGAACCACGCCCTTAAGGTATTCTTCGAGACTCAACTTGTTTACAACATTTATTTTTCCGGATGAATTGACCGACAGAATAATTCCACCCTTGTAGGTCTTCCCGTTAAATGTAAACCAGGATGTTTTTTCCTTTGGAAAGAGCCGGACAATATCTTCGCGCCGAAATGTAAAAATACGTTTTGGGTTAGAAAGTTTATAGCCGTTTTTAAGCAAAGAAATATCAAGCGTGCTATTGTTGGGACCCAATTCGTAGGCGGCTTCTTCGGAATAAAGCACGAAGGTACCCCGAAAAAGAAGCGGGGCCGATTGTGAAACTTCAGCCAATAAAACCCGAATATCGGGCGCTTTATTAGCGTTTGTGTGTATCATATTCGGTTGACAGGCATAGGCAGCAAGTAGAAGCAGCAGAAAAAAGTAATGATTTAATTTTTTCAAAAAAGTGGCCTCGGAAATGTTTACAAAACACAAATAATTTTGATGGTAAGCTATAAAAAGAGGGTCAAAGATTCAATTAAATCTAAAAGTTAAAATACGGGGGAATATTTTTAATGCGATAAAATGTTTTGATTTTTTAAAAGCTGTTTTTATATTCTTTTAAAGAAATCAGCCGATATTATAGGCGGTCGGAAACTTGTCTAAATAATCGGCAAACTTAATGTTTTTTTTATTCCTGCGACTATAATTACAGCAGGAAAAAACAGGGCAGGAAAATGCTTTCCAAAACAAAAATGAAAGAATCGATTCGGGAAATTTATACGCTTTATATTCAGCGTAATGAAACCCAGGCTTTTACTTTAGAATCGATTAGTAATATTTTTGAAATTGGCAACGAGGTCTTTCAGAAAAACAACCCCGAAGAGGTCGAGAAATTTAAAGAACGGCCGGAAAGCCAGGCTCCTGATATTATGGATGATGAGCCGTTTTCGCTGGAACGCACGCTGGAGATTTATAAAACCCTGGAAACCGATTATCCCGAAATTACGCCCGCTCTGATACAAAAAATTTTCGAAATGAACAGCCGACTTGCCTGGAAATCGTACCGCGTTAAATACGATGAATATATGCTGAATATCTGTGAAGAACATCCGGAAGATGAATACATCAATTACCTGGCAGCAATTGTTAATTACGACCGTCACTGTTTCGATAAAGCCCTGCACTGTGCCAATATTGCGATTTCAAAGAATCCCTCATCGGCGAATTATACGCATATTAAAAGTCTTTGCCTCATTCAGCGGGGCGAATTTGAAACCGCCCGTACCTATTTATACCAATCCCTGTTTTTGGTTGAATTGCGCCAGGATGTTCCGCCCCGTAAACAGGATAATCCCAAAATTTACCCGAATTATCCAATCGAATTTCATACCTCTGCAAACCTTATTCGCGGTGATCTGCAAAAGATTGATAAAATGGAAAAAATTTTCAAAGAACAATTAATCCCGCTGTTTGAATAAAGTTCTGCTCTACTAATAAATCCTTTTTCTTCCCATGAAAACTAATTTTTGTTAATTTGCGCTGCGCTTCGTACCTTCGCCCGATTGTAACGGAGATTTGATTTTTATGCAAAAATTTGCTGTGCTGTTTGTTGTTCTTGCGGCGGCTCTTTGGGGCGTAGATGGAATTGTGCTCAGGCCGTCTCTTTATATATTACCGGTTCCGCTTGTTGTCTTCATCGAAACGGCGGCGGCGGCGTTATTGCTGACCCCGTTTTTTATAAAGAACCTGGGAACATTAAAAAAATTAGATACAAAAGACTGGTTGGCTTTTTTAGCGGTAGCGGTGTTCGGCGGAGCGGTTGGAACGATGGCCATCACAAAGGCGCTTTTTTATGTAGGTTATGTGAATCTTTCTATTGTGGTGCTTATCCAAAAATTGCAACCGGTTTTTGCCATCTCCCTTGCGGCCGTTTTATTAAAAGAACGTTTGCCGAAAATATTTTTTGCCTGGGCTGCCCTTGCTGCCGTGGGTGCGGTAATTATGATTTTCGGTTTTAGTTTTCCCGATTTTAATTCCGGAGATAAAACATTGCCGGCAAC
>JANTFQ010000276.1 GCA_024763405.1 Calditrichaceae bacterium | reverse complement strand
AACGGACGCAACAACCTGCTGCGTATTAACGGAGCCGGAGCGCCGCGTTCTATTCCCATCAGCCTGATTCGCGAACTGGGATTCAGCATGAATGAAGAGCCGTATGCCCGTAATTACGGCGAGGATTATGCCATGGTTCTGCGCATCAGCGAAACCTGGCGCATCGGCCGCGTGTGGGATGCCATTTATGAGGTTGTGCGCCATGAGGGCGGCACCGATCATAATATCGATCAGGCGACCATCGACCGCAATGATGAGGCAAAAGACTATATGCGCGTAGAAGCGCTCAAACGGCGGCAGAGGCTGAACAGCCATTAGGATGAACGCAGTGGGTGCGAAGCCTTCAAGAATTCATATAGAAAAGCTCTTAATTCTAAAATTGTTATTCTGATTTTTTTGATTAACGATTGAAGAGTAACGAACTGCGATTGGTGAACTAAATTCCGTGTCATCCCCGCGGAGGCGGGGAACCAGAAAACACTTCTGTTGCAAATGGTTTTTAAATAAAACTTCGCCACTGAGGGCACGGAAAATTGAATTGGTTTTGATTAACGATTGAAGATTAACGAACTGCCATTTATGAACTAAATGCCGTGTCATCCCCGCGGAGGCGGGGAACCAGAAAACACTTCTGTTGCAAATGATTTTTAAATAAAACTTTGCCACTGAGGGCACGGAAAATTGAATTGGTTTTAATTAACGATTGAAGACTAACGAACTGCGATTGGCGGTTTTATAAGACCTGTCCTAACTAATCAATATTTTAGTTTATTTGACGGCTTACAGTAGATCCAGGTTTGTTTCCCGCATAAAAATGGGGGAAAGGACGTTGTGAAACCTTTAATGGACAATCTTTATTGTACTAAAAAACACACATTGGATTTTCCCCTATGCGGGAATGACGGCTTTAAATTCGGTGCAAAGCCGTTAAGGATTTGTACCATAAAGTTCTGGAATCTCAATAAATAAAGAATAAAAAAGGATTTTTATGCATCCTAATTTTTTACTCATCGGCGTTGACGGCGGAGCCACAAAAATCAGCGCATGGGAAATACAATACGAAACCAAAACAAATACCTTTGCGCTTGGCGCTTTAAATGCCCGGCGTTCCTATAAAGACATTCCCGGCTTTCAGGCTGATTTTGTACCGGTTCCCATTGGCCAACAGATTCAGGAGATGCAGGACGGGACCACCAACGCTACCGATGCCGAAAAACAGCAGGAAGCCGTTTATGTGGAAGCCTGCGCACAGGTGATCGAAGAACTGGCCATTCAATCCGGAAAAGATTCTGTTTTAATCGGAATCGGTATGCCCGGTCTTAAAACGGAAAATAAACGCGGCATCGTTGCCGTGGCCAATGGTCCGCGAATGCTGCATTATTCCGATTTGTTAGAAGAAAGACTGAAACTTTCACAAATCAAGTTTGCCGCTCCGGTTTATCATCTTGGCAGCGACGCGGATTACTGTGGAATCGGCGAAAATTTTTCGGAAGACGGTTTATTTAAAGAGGTTAAAAACGCCTATTATCTCGGCGGTGGAACCGGTGTGGCGGATGCTCTTAAGCTGGATGGAGAACTTCTTCCCTTCGATAAAACAAAAGAATGGCTGGCAAAAAGTTGGGAGCTTAAAAGCGCTGACGGCCGCTCTCTGGAACGGTTTTCCTCAGCCGGTGGTATTCAAAGTATTTATGCCTCCGTTAGCGGAAAAAGTGTTCAGACTTTAAATGAAAACCAAATATATCCCCTGCAAATTGCACAGCAGGCTGCAAACGGCGATTCCGACTCTATTGAAACGCTCACCCTTACGGCACAGCAACTGAGCCTGCTGCTTTACGAGCGCATCACAACCCTTTTTAGAGGCTGGCAGGGACTATTCACGTTTATGAACGAAAACAGGACACCACTCAATTTAAAACATCCTTTTATGGGCACCTTATTAGACAGTATCATCATCGGTCAACGCCTCGGCGAACTGATGGACAGCCCATACGGAAAAACATCCCTCCATACACCGCTCCTAAATATGCTGAACAAACATATTCAGGAATCAACAATACTGGATGAGAAAGCAAAGAAGCACTATTCGAACTTAGAACACTGTATCAACATTTCCCGCCTGCGTGAAGCGCCTGCCATCGGGGCCGGAATCGACGCCTTTCAAAATTTTACAAAGGAACAATAATGCTGCAACCAGGAATTATTCCGGACAAAGAACCGCTCATCCGGGTTGGTATTATTTTACCGGAAGACCGTTATACATCTGTTTCCATCGTTATTCCCCAATCCCCTGCTTACCAGATTGATTTTTCAGGACGCCACGTTGCGCTGGAAGCCGGTGCAGAACTCTATTTTAAATACAGCCGCGACAGTATTCACTTTAGCGCTTCAGGGAAATCGTTTACGGCGCCCAACGATATTCATATTTCCCCGGTTCAGGATGAAAAACAAATTAAACCCGGCCAGGGCTTACTTGTAAAGAACGTCATCAGCGGACGTGATTTTCACTGGAAAAAATATATTAATGCCGTCTACTCCGGAAAACTAATTATTCAGCGGCATAAGGACCGGTTGATGATGATTAATGAATTGCCCATCGAGCACTACCTTATGTGTGTGGCCACTTCCGAAATGGGTGCGGCTTGTCCCGAAGCCTTAATCGAGGCGCAGACTATTACCGCCCGCTCCTGGATGCTGGCCAATGTGGAGCAAAAACACGTGGCACTGGGAATGGATGTTTGTAACGATGACTGCTGCCAGCGCTACCAGGGCACCACTTATCTCACTGCGCAATCCATAGAAGGCGCTTTAAATACCTATGGACAGGTGCTGATTTACAAGGATAAAATTTGCGATGCCCGTTATTCCAAAAGCTGCGGCGGTGTAATGGAAGCCTATGAAAACATCTGGCCCGGACCTGCTCTGCCTTATCTGCAAATCAAGGCCGATGCTGCAGAAGAACCGCCTGAATGGAATAAACCGCTCAGTGATGAAAATAATTTTTCTGCCTGGGTAAACAGTGTACCGCAGACCTTTTGCAGTCCGCTCACCATTCCGGAAAATGAATTAAAACAATATCTCGGCAGCGTGGATGAAGACGGCCAGTATTTCCGCTGGCAAGAAAAAATAACACAGCCCGAACTTATTTCCAGCTTAAAACAGTTCCGCGGCCTGGATGTGACCTCGGTTCTTAATATTTCGATTCTGGAACGGGGTGGCTCCGGCCGGGCAAAAAAAGCAGCTGTCGATTACACCGATTCAAATGGCAGCAGCAGGCAGGATATTCTGCAGGATGAATACAGCATCCGCCGCGCTTTACATAAAAAATTCCTGTATAGTTCCGCTTTCACCGTTACAAAAATGGAAGATGATTCCTTTAATCTTAAAGGAGCTGGCTGGGGGCATGGCGCCGGATTGTGCCAAATCGGGGCCCTTGGTATGTCATTAAAAAACTACAATTCCAGAGAAATTGTTCTACACTATTATCCCGGAAGTATATTAAAACGTATTTATTGACCCTATCGGAGAAACGAATGAACACAAAAAAACGCTCGCCCTGGTTCTGGGTTCCGTCCCTCTATTTTGCCGAGGGTATTCCCTATGTAATCGTGATGATGGTTTCTGTAATTATGTACAAACGGCTTGGCGTTTCGAATACAGATATTGCCCTCTATACAAGCTGGCTCTATTTGCCCTGGGTCATCAAACCCTTCTGGAGCCCCATTGTCGATATTTTCAGGACCAAACGTTTTTGGATAATTGCCATGCAGCTTGTGGTCGGTGCGGGATTGGCAGGTATTGCCTTTTCTATTCCATTGCCGGGATTCTTCCAGATGACTCTTGCTTTTATGTGGTTGCTGGCTTTTAGTTCTGCTACGCACGATATTGC
>JANTFQ010000275.1 GCA_024763405.1 Calditrichaceae bacterium | reverse complement strand
GAAATACCATGAATGGTTTTTCCGGTAAGCTGGCTGGCCGATTGCAGATAGTACGATGACAATAACAGAACATCATCGCCGCGTTCACGCAGGGGCGGCAGGGAAATTTCGAAGGCATTCAAATGAAAATATAAATCAGAATTAAAATTCTGATATTTTACGAACCACTCCAAATTATGTTCACAGAGCGCGATGATTCGCGTATTCGCTTCCACAATACGGTTTGCGCCCAATGGGCGAAAGGCTTTTTCTTCCAAATAAAGCAGCAACTTTTCCTGCACATCAAACGGAATCTTTTCGATATTTTTTAGCACAATGGTTCCACCGGCATACATCTCGAGCAGGCCTTTACGCGCTGGTCCGTAAATACCGCTTTCGTCATCCACTCCAAACAGGTCGCCTAATAAATCGTTCGTGGTTGCTTTTTCACATTTTTTTACAAAGAATAAATCGTCGTGTAAATCATTAGCCCTGTGAATGAGTCCGGCGCAGAGTTCTTTTCCGCTTCCCTCTTCGCCGCTAATCAAGCAGGGCGCATAGCGGGCCCGGCTTACCAGTTTAATAAAATCATTAATGCGTTTAATGGAAGGCTGGCTGCCGAGCAAACCTTCGAAGGGCGCTTCGGTGAGAAATTGTGCCTGGTCGAAACTGTACTGGTGCTCTTCGAAAAATTGTTTTACTTCATCCACCACAGATATGAGGTCTTCTGCAGCGGTTTTGGAATCAATCACTTTAAAGAAGCGCCGGCCCAGCAGTTCCGGCAGCAGGGGATTTACGGCTTTATTGGAAATAAAAATAAACTGATGAAAATATAATTGCTGTGCCTGTTCCCGAACCCATTGGGGAATTGCCAGCCACGGTTCCTGTAAATCCACAATAAAAAGTTCGTAATAATTTCGAAAAATAGTGCGCTGAATCGCTTCGGAATGGTTCAATAAATCAATCCCCAATTCAAATGAATTACGGGTTTTGAAGAACGATTGGAATTCGTGCAGTCTGTCCGATATAAAAACAATTTTTTTTAGCATATTTTTTTACTTAATAATTATCTTTTTTAAATTTTACGCGTACAAAAGTATCGGCAGGTTGTGAAAAGATGTTAGCTTTTTATTAAAAATTCTAATGCTAAACAAAGACCGTAATCGGTCGATAGAAGTGAAGACCATATTGGTTACAGATCACAATTGAAATGCAGATTGTAAAATATATTCAATATTTTAACAAACAGGAGCAGAAGAATGAAAAGAATTGCATTAATTATAACATTAAGTTTTGTCACCTTCCTTTTTGCCAAAAACCAAACGGTCTGTCATCCTCCACAAAATGTTCAGGCCCAAATAGTGTATAATGGCGCTCAGATAACCTGGGATTATTATTTACCCGATACGGCTATTTCTTATAATGATAATAGTCCGGGTGGTATCTGGACATACGCTAAGAATTCTGCTCCGGGTATTGTATTTGATTTAAGCACTTATCCCGGAGCTGTGCTGGAGCAGATCGATTTTGCCCACTATAGCAATCATAAATGGGCGGGTCCTTCTCTTTATAACCTGCGTATTTACGATATGGATAGTTTAAAAACGATTGCCGTATTTGATAGTCTGACGGCGGGAGATTCTGAAACTGAACCACGTTTTGAAGTAGGGATTGAACTTGGTTCCATCCCTGTTCGGGATAGTATAAAAGTTGGAATTTTTATTGAAGGATTATCTTATTCTACAGACGGAAGCAAAACCCTTTCTTTTCCGGCGATGATGACTGATAACAGCACATACGTACGTGGTGTTAACTATATTTTAGGCGATGTAAATGATCCCTGGCTGGAAAGCGACCCGGACTATACAAATTTTTATGAGTCCAACCTCATTGAAGCAGGGGCAACGAATTTTGTTTTGGATTTATGGATTAATCTCGGCAATGGAAAGCAACTGGTAAATGCAGCAGCCGAGCCGGATACATTTCGTGTTTTTCGCGGTGCTACCGAAGAAGATTTGGTGAAAATAGGTGAAGTGGTAAACGGTGAGCATTCTTTTGTTGATACGGAAGCTCCCGGAGACAGTACGTATGTTTATGCGGTTTCGGCCTCTTGTGCCCAGGGAGCATCTGGTCAGGTGCCGGTTACTTATACCCATCCGATGATTTATTCGGTTGGCGCGGCCCGGGTAGATGCCAATCAAGATTATATCCCCGATTTGCTTAACAAAAAAATCTATGTAAAAGGAATTGTTAATTCGCCTAATTTCGATGCGCGTAGTGATTATTTTATTCAGGGTGGAAACGGCGGAATGCGTTTATCCAATTCTAATTTTAATCTTGGCCTTAATGTCGGAGACAGCGTCTTTGTGCAGGGTGTGGTGCAGCAGATTAACGGGGTAACCGGAATTGTGCCGGAAATGGCAGACGCCGTTCTGGTTTTCAGTGAAGGCGGTTCTGTGGATACGCTTACTCTTACAATGACTGATATTTCGGAAGAATATGAAGGCATGCTGGTTTCCATTGAAGATGCGTCTATTTTAAATCCTGATTTATGGCCGGCGGAGGGATATTACAGTACGCAGGTACAGGTAAGCGATGCTTCGGATACTTTGAATTTGCTAATTGATCAGGATACAGATTTAGATGGCATTACCCCGCCCGAAGGCAGTTTCCGGCTGGTGGGCATTGTGGATCAGATTGCCTACGGCGCTCCGGCAGACTGGGGTTACTATATCCGTCCCCGCTTTATGAAAGACCTCGGCGGTTTAACCTCCATTGGTGATAGGCTCGAAACGACACCCGGTGATTTTGAACTTAACCAGAATTATCCAAATCCGTTTAATCCGACAACGGCCATCAGCTATCAGCTTTCGGCCGTTAGTGATGTACAGCTCACGGTATATAATATGTTGGGACAAAAAGTACAGACACTGGTAAATGGACAGCAGGCCGCGGGTCAACACAGTGTTCATTTTAATGCCTCCGGACTGGCCAGTGGTATTTACTATTATACGTTAAGAGCAGGAAGCAATACCATAACCCGCAAAATGGTATTGTTGCGCTAAGCACAGAATCTTTTAATCCGATTTCATTTTTTACCCAGGCCTGCTTTTTGTGCAGGCCTTTTTTATTTCCCTAAAAAGTTGATTTATTTCCGAACTTTTCTCGCAAAAAAATTTATATCTCTTAGTCCTGTGCCGATAAAATAATCAATTGTTTTGAATATATTTATTAAACAGGGAGTTTGAAATGAGCGTTTATAAAATAAGAACAATCTTGCTGCTGTTCTTTATTTTTACTGTATCGGCAATGGCGGATGTCTGGACCGATACCTTAATTACAGGTAATACAACCTGGCAAAAAAACAACACCACAGGGGACGGCATTTTCATTATCGATCTTGCTACGGATTCACTCGTTGTGGCCGACGGTGCCGTACTGACCATAGAGCCGGGAGTGACTGTAAAATTTCACGATGATGTTAAATTCATAGTACGCGGTACCCTCAATGCGTCCGGAACCGCACAGGATTCCATTAAATTTATTCTCGACGATGCAGCCGGAAGTGCGGCAGAATGGGGTGGTATTAAACTACAATCCGAAGATTCCACTTATGCAAATCAATTGTCTTACTGTCTCATCGAAGGCGGAGATGCGGACGGAACAGGACTCAGTTCTCCGACCGCATACAAAAACGGTGGCGGCATCTTCTTTGGAAATAATATTCGAAATACGAGCTTTATGAACCATTGTACCATTCGTGGAAATCATGCGTACGAAGGAGGGGGCGGCATTGCCTGTGCCGGCAGCCCGCTGATTAGCGCCTGCTTGATTTATGGGAACTCAGCCGATCAGTACGGGGGCGGCATCAGCATAAACGGTCCATCCCCTTCGGTATTCGCCCAGCCGGCAATTGG
>JANTFQ010000274.1 GCA_024763405.1 Calditrichaceae bacterium | reverse complement strand
GACATTGGCTGCCGAAGAATCAATATCTGAAAACCCGGCACAGGCCGATTCGTTTTCACCCAGTTTGTAATATTTAATCCGAACATTGCGCAACCTTGGTTTTAACTGAATATGAACTGTCACGTCCGATGCACTTCCATTTTCCCAAATGGTATCACTCTGCGCCGGGGAAAAAATCTTCCGTAAATCCGATTTTGCTTTCATCAAGACAATTGTGTCCGGTTCAATGGTTGTCTTAATATCCAGTAATTTCCGCAGCAGAATTGTTTTTGAAATATTTCCATGAGCATCTATGTCTTCCGCACCGTAGGAAAAACGGCCTTTCCGCACAACTAGGGATGAGGTTTGATATTCATAGTTTCCCACGTAATAATATAATTTATAAATCCCTGTTAATCCCCCGCCGGGTTGAGTTTGCGGCAGAGGCAGCGTAATTTTAAAATTTCCTTCGCGGTCTGTCCGTGCAGACAGATTAAAGCCTTCCAGCCAGACAAATATATGTTCGGGAAGAGCGCCGTCCTTTAAATGTACCGTTCCCCTCACGCTCCTGTTGCCACTGGATTCGACCTTGTTATCAAAAAAAGGATTACTGGTACAGGAAGATGAAAAAACTAGTGCTACCAGCAGCGATATAAATAAAGAGGATTTAAAAAAGTCTGTTACACGATACATATGCATTTAATATTGAACTCCTACGGTAACATAAAAGCGACGGTCATGCAAAGCAATACCACCCAGTTCCGTTTTATCTTCCAGAAAATTACGTACACTGATATTGGAAAACAGTTTTAAGCGACCAAATGTTAACGTCTTTTTAAGATGAAAATCCATATTCATAAATCCGGGTAAAACCGTTTCTGAAAATTCGCCATCTAAATTTCGTACAAATCCGGTTTGTTCACTCTCCTTAAAGCCATGAAGCTGAAATACAAATCCGGCATAATTGAGCAAGAAATCGCCCACTATTTTCAAATCCGATTTAAAAGGAAACGCCGATGGCTCGGAGATGAAATAACGGGAAACACCAAAACTGTAATTGATTATACCACCCCAACCCTGCGAAGAGGCCTTGGCTTCTACTCCCGATATTTCCGCGTCTGCAATGGTATCATAAAACGGAACCGGGATTTCCGGTAAATAAAAAATACGGTATTTATTATAATAATAGATTCTAAAATAACTAACCTGCAATTTTTTATCTACAACGTCGGCATCGGTTTTTACATTTTTCGATACAGATGCGCCCAATTCAAAACTTCGGCTTCGTTCCAGAATTATGTCGGGCGTCGGGTCTCCGGTTTCTGAAGTAAAAGGAGAGCTAAGCTGCTGGTACATAGTTGGGAATTTTACATTTTTCCCGTAATTAAGAAAACCATTTAAGCTTAGGTCTTTATTCCTTCCCGAAAAATAAGCGGCAAACTTTAAGATAGAAGATTTCCAGACCTGGTTATTCAAAGAGGGTTGGGGCGCAGCAATCTGCTGATATTCCACATTCCGATAGCCGTTCGAAACTTGATCGTAGCGGTAACTTAAATCAAAATCGGTATATTTATAAAAATCAGTTTCCGTTGGCACGTGCAGTTTCAGCACCGACACAAACCCGTATTTTTTCCGGTCAAATTCGGCCTTCGAAATCACAGCTTCTTCTTCACCTGCGATAATGCGCTGATCCCGGAAATCAAGACGGGAATGTTCTGTCTGAAGGGCATTGAGGATTTCAAAAATATTGACTTTAAAACGATGCTCCAGATTCAGAGATGCGACTTCATTTTCAAAATTCCGAAACAGTGCTCCCCCTGCGACCGTCAAATCATGTGTATTCTTATTTTTTTGTATTGTTCCATTCACATCAAACCCGGACAGGCCGGCAATATCTCCCAGGTAGCGCAGTGAAAGAAGCTGATTAAAGGTTTTCACCTCTTCGTTGTAATAACGGTTAGAAAAATTCTGGTCTGTGCTGAGATAGGTCAAAGAAATATTTTTTTCGGATGAATCCACAGAATTTTTTGAAAAATCATAAACAATACTGCCGGTATAGTAAGCAGCGTCTGTTTTAATGAACGCATCGGAGCCTGTACTGTCGGCATAAAACCGTTTGGATCCGCTTTTTTTAACGGAGGCGGATACGTTTAGTCTGTTAAAAAAGTTATGACTGAGCTGTAGATTCCATTCTCCGGAAGCATAGGTCCCTATTTTCTGCTGGAAACGTACCGTATAATCTTTATACAGCCGGGGTACCACATTAATTACACCCGAAAAAGCATCGGCTCCATAAAGTGCCGTATTGCTGCCTTTAATGACCTCAATCTTTTCCACATCTCCGAGATTCAGTGTCGAAAGATCAAAAATATTATCGTAGGCGCTGTTCAGTTTTATCCCGTTGAACATGACAGATACATCTTCAGGATTTCCTCCGCGCATAACAGCGGTTTTCTTCCCGTTATAATCCTCTTCAATTTGAATGCTCTGCTCGGAGGCGAGCAAGTCACCGGTGTCGAGGTAACCTTGAACGTCAAAATTTTTAGCATCAATAACCGTGACGGATTGCGGCAGGTCTTTCAAAATTTCGGCAGGATTCCGCGTGGCCGTAACCTGTATTTCCGAACTGTTTATATATTTTGAATGCAGATTAAAAACATGCTGTTTAACTGCGGTTTTCAGCGGTACATGCAAGGTATCAAAAGCAATATGATCAAAAACGAGGAAATGGGTTTGATGGGAAGCCGGGATTTTTAAATAAAACCAGCCCTCCTCTCCCGAAGTTGTGCCTACAGGATAATCCGGTAGATAGATATTCACTTCGGGAATACCTTCTTTGGTTTCCGCATTGCGCACAATTCCCTTAATCACGATACTTTGAGCAAGAATGGACTGTGCGTAAAATAAAAATAATACCAACAGAACCAGTTTATGGATAAAACCTTTTTTCATGCTCTATATCGCCTTTTAAAGAAAGAGAACGGCCGGTTTTTTCAGTATGAGAAAGCTCCTGCCGTTCCTATTTTTACCGTGCTGAAAAAATTAATTTTAGATTTGTACATACATCTTGGCCGGAATACCGCACACCGGACAGGTTTCGGGCGGGGTTCCAATTTCGATATGCCCGCAGACCGGGCAAAGATAGATGTCCCCAACCGGAAGGTCTTCTCCGCGGCTGGCGGCTTCGAGCGCTAGTTTATACAATTGAGCATGTACTTCTTCCACATCCATCGCCCACTTAAACATCTTCTTTGCTTTATGATTTTCCGCTGCCGCCTGTTCATACATAGGCGGGTACATTTCGGTATATTCATAGGTTTCGCCTTCGATGGCGGCTTTTAGGTTTTCGATGGTAGAACCCACTGCATCCAGCGCTTTCAGATGACCGGCTGCGTGGATTTTTTCTGCCTCGGCCGTAGTGCGGAATAATTTGGCGATATTGGTAAAGCCTTCTTTCTCAGCGCTTTTAGCAAAGGCGAGATATTTTTGATTGGCCTGGCTTTCGCCGGCAAAAGCATCCTTTAGATTTTCAGTTGTTGAGGGCATCAAGATTCTCCTTTTAATAAGTTATAGTGAAACAAAGATATGGTTAATATAAATAAATTGAGTGAAAACAAAAACCGATTTTTATAAATAGAAAGAGCCCGCTGTTAAACGCAACGGGCTCCTTCTGCCGGTTTCAGTCTCAAAGAATGCAGCTGTGTGACTGAATTTTTTTAAAAAATGATTCCACCGAGCAACTGAATCATTCCATTTTTAACATCCGCTTCCCCGTCTTTATCCAGTGTAGCCATACCAACCGAATACCGGGCACCGACACGAAACATACCCAATCGGACGGCAGCACCGGCAACGATGCCATAATCCAGGCTTTCTATATCATCTGATTTTATTTTATGTGTATCCGTACCGGAGTCTTTAACACCATTGTACTCTGTCGT
>JANTFQ010000273.1 GCA_024763405.1 Calditrichaceae bacterium | reverse complement strand
CTTACCATTTTTGACAGTACCGCCGCCGATGTGCAGGAAAGCGGTTTAAGCTATGTTACTTTTCATCGTCTGTACAAAATTTTAACAAACCGGGGGGCGCTGTCTCATCGCACGGTGGTTATGGATTACGATCCGCTTTCCGCCTGGGTGGAAATCCGGGAAGTAACCATTTACCGGAAAAACGGCCGTGTCGAAAAAGTGGATCGCGCGCAAATTCGTGATTACCCGGCGCCGGCCCGGGCTATTTACTGGGGCGCCCGTCAGAAAATGCTGGAAGTGGGCCGCCTGTATCCCGGCGATGCGCTGGAAGTAACACTGTTCCGCAAGGGATTTACTTACGCCCTGCTCGGCGGAGACGATCAGGATGCGCGGTTTGTTCCGCCGATGCGTGGTCATTTTTACGATATTGTTCCCTTCTGGTCGTCACAGCCAATGCAGGAAAAAGTGTACCAGGTTTTAATGCCTGCCGATAAAAAAGTGCAGTACGAAGTCTATAATGGCGAAGTACGCTCCGCCATTCAATTCAAAAAAGACAAAACGCTATACACCTTCTCCAAGACAGATATCCGGCCTTTTAAACGTGAATCCAATATGGTAGCCGTTTCCGACGAAGCGCCCAAGCTGCTCATTTCCACCAGTCCGGACTGGTTTGCTAAATCCAAATGGTTCTGCGGCGTCAATGAAGATTTTAAGAGTTTTGAAGCCACCGACGAAATCCGGCAAAAAGTAAAAGAAATTCTAAAAGGCGCCCGTGGCGAGCAGGAAAAAATAGCGCGGCTCACCCACTGGGTCGCCGACGAAGTGCGCTACTCCGGCTTAACGATGGGACCCGGCGAAGGTTACACGCTGCATAAAGGGGAAATGACCTTTCGCGACCGCTGCGGCGTGTGCAAAGACAAGGCGGGAATGCTCATTACGATGCTGCGCGCCGCGGGATTCGAATCGTATCCGGCAATGACGATGGCCGGATCGCGCATCGATAAAGTGCCGGCCGATCAGTTTAACCACAGTGTTACCATCGTCAAATTATCCGATGGTAAATACCATTTACTGGATCCGACCTGGGTGCCCTTTGTACGCGAATTATGGTCCAGCGCCGAACAGCAGCAGGAATATTTAATGGGTCTGCCCCAGGGCGCCGATCTGGCATCTACCCCCATTTCACCTCCCGAAAAACACTACTATCGCATTAACGGCACTTCTAAAATTCATCCGGACGGAAGCCTTACGGGGAAATTTACCATCGAAGCCGAGGGTCAATCCGACGCCCGCATCCGTCGTATGTTTACCGGACGTTTTAAAAGTAACTGGCTGCCTTTTATTCAAACGGAAATGCTGAAGCAATTTCCACAAATGCACATTACCCGTATCGATTTTGGCGACGCTTACGATTACAGCAAACCCATTCGCATCGGAATTGAATACAAAATTCCCGATTTTGCCCTGATCACAAAGGATGAAATCATCTTCATACCGTTGGTGGCTTCCAATATATTCAACCATTCTTATATTAATGAGCATCTTTTTATGGATATATCGAAAGAGGAAAAGCAGTACAATTTTCGCAGCCGTTCATCCAAACTGATTACTCTGCGTGAAATCGTAAAGCTGCCGAAATACAAAAAAGCGCTGACGCTTCCCGCAACGGAAGAGTTTAAAGGCAGCGGCGCGAATTTTACGGGCGGATATGATTTAAAAGGGCGCAACCTCAGCCTGTTTGAAGATATTACCTTTAAAAAGCGCATTTATACGCCCGACGACTGGCCCTCTTTCCGAAAAGCGGTAAAAGCGCAAAAGCGCTTTGCAGAAGAAAAAATAATTTTACAGCGGTAGCCGTGGTACAAAGAAACCAAAAAATCTGATTAAATTTATCCGGAGAAAAATAAAGATGAAAAAAATACTGCTGTCCCTGTTTCTATTAGCCATCGTCCCGGCTCTGTTAATGGCCGAAAACAACGCCGACGCCGTTTATCTGAAGCTGGTTAAAGAATATACGCTTAACGAAGACGGAACGGTCCGCTACCATCAAAACCAGCAACTGAAACTGCTCACCTATTTTGCATTCAACCGCCATTACGGCGAGACCTTTGTTGTTTTTGACACATTGAATCAGACCTTAAAGGTGAACCGCAACACCACCACGATGGCGGACGGTAAAAAAGTAGTAGGACCGGCAAACGCCTTAAATGCGGTGCTGCCCCGGTCGGCACGAAATTCCGCCGCCTACAATTACCTGCGGGAAATGGTAATCACACACACCGCCCTGGAACGGAACGCGGTGATTGATTTGGATTACTCCATCGAAACACAAAAAGACTTCCTGCCCGGTTTGTCGGGTGAGGTGCCCCTAGCCGAAGACGCACCTGTAAAAGAATTGCTATTCCGGATTCGTGTCCCGGAAAACAAGGATTTAAAATTTCATCTGTTTAACAGCAACGTTAAACCGGAAATAAAAACGGAAAACGGACAGAAGATTTACCAGTGGACATTTACGAACTTACCTGCCCTTGTACACGAAGCGCAGCAGCCGTCCCGCGGTGATTTTATGCCCCGTTTACAGTTCAGCTCCCTTACTGATTTTACCGAAGCATTTAAGCCGCTTTATGCCGCCCTCCGGGATTTTACAGTGCCACAGGAACTCATTCCTACCGAAGGCACACCTTTGGAACGGGTTCTTTGGCTGCAGAAGAAAATCGTTAACGATCTTGCTAACTTCCCCATCGCTCCGGCAACGGTGGGATATAAATTCCGGACGCCGGCAGAGGTTTGGAAAAGCGGCGGCGGTACCGCGCTGGAAAAAGCAATTTTGTTTGCCGCGGCCCTGCAAAAATCAGGCATCGACGGAAAAGCGGTTCTCATTGCCAGGCATAACCGAATTGATGAAACGATTCCGGGACTCGCCCCTTTTTCCAGGGCTGCCGTCTGTGTTCATCTTTCCCCCGGAAAAGCCTTTATGGCGGCTGTGGATAAACTGAATCCGTTTGACTGGCGCTATATTTACGGAGGCCGCAGTGTCCTTGTTTTTACGAAAAAGGGCATCCGGCAGATGGCGCTCCCCACGCCTCCCGAAACAAAAAATACGGCTTCGTTGAATGCCCGGCTTACAATTAATGAAAACGGAAAAATCAACGAATCGTTTGATTTGGGTTTAAGCGGTGCGGCAAATCCTTATCTGGAGATTCAGCGCAATGAAGGAAAGGTAGAAAAAAATCTTCAGGCTGTTTTTCCCGAAAGCAAGGTAACGCGTCTCAGCATTTTGGACGATGGCCAAATGCAGGCAAGCGGCCGTTTTAAAAATGGGGAAGGAATAAAAGAGCAAAAGAATTTCCTGTTTTATACTTTACCGCAGAATCCATATGGAATTGCCTCTTTGCATCTCGCGACACCGGCGCCAAACCGCAAAACCCCGCTGCGGCTTCCCTTTGAAAATTTCAGCGAAACGACAAGTTATAGTATTCGTATTCCGCAAGGCTGGAAATTTATTGTCAAAAACCACGCGGTGAATCTGGATAACAGCGCCGGACAGCTTAGTATCCGCTATACGCTGACAGAGGAAGAATTACAGGTTGAGCGCCAGCTGCATTTTAAGAAGCGCACCGTGCCCGCATCCGAGTATACTGATTATATGGAATTATGGCGCGTGTGGAATGCGCCCGTTTCACGGCAGGTCGTGTTCGAAAAAAAATAAACGGTTCACATTAATCGCTTTAAACTAAAAAATTACCATGAAGCGCAAGAAGTTATGGGAGAAAAATTTCTTCTGCCTTTTGTGTTCTTTATGATAAATAGTGTCTGTCTTGAAAGTCAGAGATTAATGAGAATTTTATTATTCTTTCCATCGTCATAAATACCTCATCCCCTGCCCCCTTCTCCTACAAGGAGAAGGGGAACTTTCTTTTCTCCCTCTCCTTTCAGGAGAGGCTGGCCTGCCCCG
>JANTFQ010000272.1 GCA_024763405.1 Calditrichaceae bacterium | reverse complement strand
GCCAGCGCCCGATTGAATCCTTCCCGCAAATATTTGAAATCTTTTTTTAGCGCCAATAAAAAATCGGTTTCCGCATAGTCTCTGCGTAGCAGCGATAAAGCGCTTAAGACCTCTTCTGCTTCACCCTTCATTTCTTTATTCAGGCGTTGAACTGCCTCGATTTTGGACTCTATATTTTTCGGTGCGTCCAACGTTTTCTGCCAGGCATATAAACTATCCAACGCCGCTGATAAATCAAATTTTCTTAATGCTTCCTGCCAGTCAATACGGCAAAGATTTTCATCGTCAAATAGACTAAACTGCATTTAAACTAACCTAACCTGGATGAACCAGAAATAGCAATTAACAAAACTCAAATATCAAATAAATTTTAAATCACAATCATAAAATTCCAAACAAAAGATACCTCTGTCGTCCGCTATAACTTTAAATTTTGGTAATTAGTGCCTGTCTTTAAAATAGTCTAAAACCTCACCCTGACCCTCTCCTGAAAGGAGAGGGAGAAAAGGAAGTTCCCCTTCTCCTTGTAGGAGAAGGGGCCAGGGGATGAGGTCTTTATGACGATAGAACGAATCATAAAAATTCTCATTATTTTTGGACTTTATGGACAGACTCTAATTAATGTTTCGGGATTGGATTTTATACCGCTCAATAAATGGTTTGAGAATAGGTGTTGTTGAGCTTTAGCGAAATCCCACACGTGGGGCGGTAGAACTTTCAAAACAAAGTAGTTAAAAAGCCCCGGTAGCGGGATTTCATTAACACTCAACAAACCACATTTGTTCGAGTATATTTGTCTTTTGTTGATTGGCATTTGTTATTTTTTGCCCCAAAAAACAAAAATTAAAGGACTAAAAAATTAGTCTGAATTTATGCGGCAACCGTAGTTTAGCGCGGCCGGCTTCCACGTAAACGGAACCAACACAGCGCCCGTTCCATTCCAGCACATAATATCCATTCTTTATTCCTTCCAACGACATCGTTCCCTGAGCAAATATTTCTATCATCTGTTCTCTGCTGAGCGAAAGACGCCTTTTAGAAATCTGATTCCCGAAAAAGCGGGCACTCTGGTTGAATAATTTCCACATAAACTGTTTCTTTTCTCCGAGTAAAATGCCTGCGCTGCTCACGCGTTCCTCCGGGATTTCTGTATTGGCGGCATTGGTCAGCCAGATGCGTTTCTGCGTACGAATATAGCGGTACTCTTTCCACACTTCCTGAGGAATTCCGTAAACATCCGAAATCTCTGATAAATCTGCAGCCACTGTTTCGTCAGAGAAGTGATTCGTCTGAACAAAGACTGCTTTTTTCCAGGACGGCTGGGGCATAAAATCCTGTGTTTTACGCAGACGAATTACGAAGAACCCTTCCATCCCGTGTTCCTGAGGATAAACACGCAGCGCCTTTTTCATCTCTTCCGTAAACGTATGGCCGTTGTATTTTTGTAATCCGCCTGCAAAAGTCTCCGTTCCGGTCAGCTTAATCGGCAGAATTTCCAGCGGATATTTAGCGATGATTCTCTGAATGAGCATTTCATTTTCTTCCGGAGCAACGGAGCAGGTGGAATAGACCAGTTCGCCGCCAACCTTTAAGGCCTTCATGGCCGAAATAAGCAGACGTTCCTGAATGGAAGACAGCTTCCTTAATTTCTCCAGACTCCACCAGCCGCCGACTTCCGGCTGACTGTTTAAAGTGCCCAGCGCGGTACAGGGCGCGTCCACTAAAATTTTATCAAAATACGCGGGAAATAAATTTCCCAGCCGTTCCCCGTTGTGGTTGAGCAGGACCTGGTTAATGACCCCGGCTTTTTGTGTGTTGCTGTTCAGGGCCTGCAAACGCTGGCGGGAAAAATCATTCAGATAAAGGATGCCCTCGTTTTGCATCAAGGCGGCAATTTGGGTGGATTTGGAGCCGGGCGCCGCGGCTATATCCAGCACCCGTTCGCCGGGCTGTGGATTTAAAACCAAGGCCGGCAGTTGGGAAGCGATGCCCTGGTACTGAATCTTCCCGCAGAAAAAATCGAGCGTGTGACTCAGCGGCAGCGTATCTCGGGGAATAATAAATCCATTGGGATTAAATGCGATGGATTTATACGAAACACCGAATTGATTGAGTCGGTTTTGTAAATCGGCAGCAGAACTACGCAGAGTATTTACGCGTACGGCGGTTGGTTCCGGAACGGCATTTAAAAACAGTTCTTTTTTACTGCCAAAAAATTCAGACAGCCAGTTATCTAATTCTGGATTTTTCATTTTAAGATGGATGTTTGCCTTTTCGATTGTAATTCGTGTTTGGCGCCAGTTCAGGCAGCTCGTAATTAACAAATTCGGCAATCCCGGCTGGTTCCGGGAAGAGAGAGGCATGATGAATGTTCATGATGCCCAGCTCCCGCCTGATTTTTTCTGTGGGATTTCTTCTTCCCGTCATTGTAATTTCTATTTTAATAAATTCTCTGTCCGCTGTATTTTTCGTAAATTTTTCATTCGTTGGATGGTAGGTAAACATGCCGGATTGCCTAATGATGCGCTTTGTTACAAGAGGGGGTTTAATCAAACACCAATCCTTCATCTCTTCCGGTTCTGTATCAATATTTTCAGCCCTGATAAATTTTTCTTCTTTGACCTTAATTGCCCAGATTGCACCACATTTTTGTTCATAATTAAATTTTGAATTAATATTTTCAACTGCAAAATACACGGCCACAAGAGGATTCGACGTCCAGTCCAGCAAGTGTGTTTTTAATCCGAAATGCTGTGCGTAGAACAGCCATCTCCAGTTATTTTCTTCGTGCAAATAGTCGGGTTTTGGAAATTCTTTACAACGGTCTTTAAACTTGTAAAAAGATTCCATTTCAGATTTAAAGTCTATGTTTCCGTTATGCAGCTCAACATCCCAGTTTTTATTTCGCTGCCCGCGAAATGCCCAGTAGTCTTTTTCTCTTAACGTCATGCAAAAATCGATAATGGACTGCAATCCGGATAATTTAACGGTTTTAATGGTGTGATTCATCTTTATTTTCTCCAAAATATTTATGAAAATGCCGAGACACCTGAAAGGTAATTATAATACTATTCGCCAGAATCATCAACCGAAAACTTTATTTTTTAATAAAAATTTCAGCCGTTTTTTCGATTTGTAACAACTTTGATTTTTCTATTGAAAGTGGTAGTTTAATTTAAAGTAATTTGAAACGGAGAAAGCGAATGGTTTTACTCGAATTTACAATGAGCCCGTTTGACAAAGGCGAAAGCCTGGGGCCATACGTGGCCAGAGTGGTAGATATTATTGACAAGAGCGGTGTGCCGTATAAGCTGACGCCAATGAGTACCATCATGGAAGGTGAATATGAAACACTGATGGAGGTTGTACAAAAGTGTTTTAAAGAATTGCAAAAAGACTGCCAGCGGATTTCGGTTTCCATAAAAATTGATTACCGGGCCGGGAATGAAAGCCGTATGAAGAGCAAATTGCAGCGTATTGAATCACTTTTGGGAAGAGAGCTTTTAACCTAATCTGAACGATTCTCGCAACTCTCTTCCCAGACTATTGGAACTCTATTCTACCCAGTCGGCAATAAAGATATTGGTATCGTGGGGTTTTTTATTGAATCGATTGGAAGCAAAAACCAGTTTCTTTCCATCGTGAGTAAACATCGGAAATCCATCAAAGCCATCGAAGAAACTCACCTGTTCTTTCCCGCTGCCGTCCTCATTGATAATCCAGAAATTAAAATCCGGCCTGCGTGGATTTGTACTGCCTTCGTTGGTCACATAGATAATGCGTTTATTATCCGGATGAAAAAAAGGTGCAAAATTAGCAAAAGCGTTATTTGTAATCTGTTGTTTGTTGCTGCCGTCGGCATCCATCACCCAGATCTGAAAAGCGTTTGGTTCGATCATTTCATCGGCAAGAAGTGTTTTATAGCGTTTGATTTCTGC
>JANTFQ010000271.1 GCA_024763405.1 Calditrichaceae bacterium | reverse complement strand
GGCATATCGAGATAATTGAGCACACCCAAATGAAAACCAAGGTGCGAATAATCCCCCCACACCCTTGCCGAAGTTGTACGATCCGCTTTATTAATCTCCGGTGACATAATCTGGCTCATGCGTACTGCTTCCGGGGTTTCCGGAATTCCGTTCGTTTCTTTATAAATCACCACCGTATAATTAGAAGTTTCGTTAAAAGCATTGCTGTGAATGGAGTGGAAATAATCCACATTGTTAGCATTGGCCTCGGCATCAATTGCGGAAAGGCTGCGATCATCAGCGTCTCTGTTTTGAGTGCGGCTCATCAGCACCGTGGCGCCAAGGTTCTGCAAATATTCACGCAGACGCAATCCCTTTGTTAAATTTCCCTCCGATTCCCAAAAACCGGTTGCAGGAATGTAACGATCATTTGACGGATCGTGTCCGCCATGTCCTGGGTTTATATAAATTTTAATCCCGCTAAAATCCTGGGCCAAAAGAGCGCCACTCATCATGAGAATGAGCATAAATATTTTCATACTTTGTTTCATTGTTTATTTCCATTCCAGGCGCATTAAATATATTTGCCCCTTTTCCGTATTATAAATAATCGTGTTAGAATCATTTCCCCAGCGCGGGTAGAGCTCTATTTTATCTTCTGTAGCGGTTAGCTGCACATCGTGACTTCCGTCCGCATTTATAATATGAATTTCCGAAGCAGTGATTTGCTGCCCGTCATCTATATCGGCCATATAAACAATGTGCTTCCCGTCCGGCGACCAGTGCGGCGCGTTGATATTTCCTAAATAGGAAAGGATCTGCCCGTCCAAATCCGAAATATAACAGCCGTCTCCCAGTTTTTTAAACAAGAGACGTTTACCCGACGGAGACAATTCCGGCCAGATGTAGCTGCCCTCTCCGCGTGGTTTTAAGAATCGTTTTTCGCCATTTACAAAAAGCGCGATTTTTTGGTTTTCGATAAACACCGCGGTTTGCTCCTGTGCATCCTTTTCATTCTTCCGCGAAGCAAAGCGGGTGTCTTTTTCTATTTGAGAGTGCAGAGTGTAAGCAATGGTCCCGTTCCTAAAAACCCGTGGCACCGATAAGGCGCGACGTTCGCTTTGCAAAACCGTTTTTTCATTTGTGCGCATATTTGAATTGATGATTGAATAAAAACGCCGGCCATCTTTCAAACGATACGTTCGGTAAACGACTCCACTGCCGTCCTCCGTCAGGGCCGGTTCATAGCCTGCTCCCGGAGCATCTGTTATGCGGCTCATTTTCCCTGTCATTAAATCATATTGGTACAGCCCCCTGTAACCGGACCCTGTAAAAAACAACTGATTTCCGGGTTTGTCCATTTGAGGACAGCAAAAATATCCGTCCGTTTTACTGGTCAGCGCCTCATTCGACACGACCCGGACATTCTGAGCAGCAGCACTAAGTACAGCAACTAAAAAAATTACAAAAACCACTGTTTTATGTTTCATCTTTCTCCAGACATTTTATTGTTCATTTTAAAGCGGTTGCGTAAAAAACCCCGCGGTTTAAGAAAAGCAGAGCGGCACTTTTTTATCTTCGGCATTATTTAATTTTTTATTTTATCAACAGCACCCGCCGGATAAATACTTTTTGTTTCACTCGTAAGGTTACAAAATACATTCCGCTGGATAATTGACTCCCGTCAAAAAGTGCCTTATGTCTTCCTGTATTCTGCCAGCCATTGACCAGTTGAACAACATGCGCTCCAAGAACATCATAAACATCAAGCCTAATTTTGCCCGGTTGCGGCAAATAATAGGGAATGGTCGTTACCGGGTTAAAAGGATTGGGATAATTCTGCTCTAACCGGAATGTTTTTAGAGGAGAATGTAAGGTATTTATCCCGGTTGAAAAGCCGCTGTCCGTTGTAAAGCGAAAGCGGTCTTCTTCTTTAACCGGACGGTTTGTATAAATAAAATAGGTGTCTCCCTCTGCCGGCAGGATGAGTGTTTCCCCCGGCAAGTTTGTCGTCACTTCCGCGTGGGTATTAGAACTGATTTCCCGGTACGGAAGGGGCGTCATTATATCTATTTTCTCCGTTACATCCCATTTACCGTTTTTAGTAGAAGATTTTTCAATCACAAATAAATCCAGTTTTTCTCCTGTGGCCAAATCAACCGCCCGGAACGGTACGGTTACGTTCCCATAATAGCCTGAAGCTGTGTCCGACGGACTCACATATTCGCCGCTTGCCAATGTGTCTGTACTGCCCCAGACAAGAGCCACGTCAACAGGCGCCAACAATGGGGTTCCAAGTGTTGGATAAGACAGTGTCTGGATGAGATTACTCCCACTAAGGTTTTTAAAATAGGAACGTTCAAAATCTAAAGAAAAATCAAACTCGGGAAATATTTGTACCGCAATTCCGTCAAAAGCCGGTGTTAAATAAAAAACGCCTTCCCCTTTATTTATGGGAAAATCCGTAAACACATTCGAAGCACTGTTCAGATTTTTAATATTCACATTAAAGGACGCGCTTTTAATTTCCGAAAAACTAATTTCGTAGGTATCTCCGCTAAGGGCAGAAGAATCGGTTACGTGTACTTTAAAGTGCATCGTAGATTTTCCTGCCGCATGTTCATACGCTTCCGCTTTATAATATCCCTGCGGAAAAACAGGCGTGATATGCTTAGCCATTACTTCATAATCTTTATTAAATTGTCCCCAGTCCGACCACGTAACCAGCGCTTCGTTTTCGGAAACCGCAATCAAATCCGGTTCCCACTGAAAACTCTCTGTGTGTTCATTTACCTGCATTTCAAAGGACGATTTTTCATTTTTATAATCAAAGAACCTGGCAAATACGCCATCCCGGCTGCCGTCCTGTTTCCAGCTGGACCAGACAACGGCGACCTTTTCTTCATTCAGCTTCGTAATACGCGGCAGCCACTGGCAAAAGGCTGTCGTTTCATTTACTATTTTTTCGTCGCCCACTCTCTGTGCCGCAGAATCAAATTTTTGCAGATAGATACCACCTTTATTTCCATCCTGTTGCCAGCTGGTCCAAACAACAATAAAACTTTTATCCGAAAAAGTTTCCACATCACCGAACCATTGATAGTCATTGGTGTAGGTGTTTATTTGAAATTCCGCGCCCTGTTTAATTCCCGCTGCCGTAAAAAGCTGTCCGTAAATGCCGTAACCGGACTCCGTTAAAACATCCTGCATCCAGGATTCCCAGATTACGACAAAGCTGCCGTCATCAAAATATTTTACTACCGGCCGCGCCTGTGAATATTCTGTCGTCGTATTTACCTGAAAGGGTTCACCCCTGCTGTTGCCGTCGGAATCATACAACCGTGCGAAAACGCCCCGATCGCTGCCATCCTGAAACCAGGATTCCCAAACTATCACAAAATTGCCATTGCCGTCGATGGCTGCATCCGGATTGGTCTGTGAAAACGGAATTGTTTGGTTTACCAAAAACTCCGGGCCAATCGCGAGGCCCTGTTTATAAAAGCGCGCTTTTATATCGTACAGCGAGTCGACACCATCATGCGATGTCCAGGCAATAATAAAATCCCCGGCATTATTCATAGAAACCGCCGGTTTTTCCTGTTCTCCGCCGGTTTTCGTATTAACCAAAACATCGCTCCCAAGGCGCTGATCGGAGGCATCGAATAAAGAATATAAAATATCTCCGGCATCGCCTTCCTGAACCGTATTCCAGACAACGATATAATTGCCCTGAGCATCCCGGGATATCTGCGGATCGCGCTGAGTGGAATCCATTTCGGCGTTTACAACAAAAATACCCGATGAAAATACCAAAGCTGGTATTAAAAATATTGCTAATAAAACAAACGTTTTTCGCATTTTAGTCTCCCTACTTCATCTGGAAATCAAGTACAGGATTGCTTTTGGACGGATTGTGTGTGTAATGCCACCATTCTTTATTGTAGTAGCTGAAGTCACTAAATTCCGTCATCAGGCTCAACAGGTAATGCCGGTTATTGAG
>JANTFQ010000270.1 GCA_024763405.1 Calditrichaceae bacterium | reverse complement strand
ACGGGCTACAACCGGCTGAACGTGGTATTGGAAATGGAACCGAGAACGAAACTGGATATGGTTTTACCATTGATAAAACAGGCGCTGCAGTAAAAAATAAAATTATCTTAACTTAAAAGAATTATTGGCGATATAATAGAGCAAGCAGCAATGGTTAATAAAACAATAGATGATATAGCCAACATTGATGGCGTCGACGGAGCCTTTATTGTTTCCAACCGTGCCGAAATAATTAGTAAAACCGGCCTCGAATATAGTGATAAACAGCTCAGTACACTGTCAACGCATATTCTGCGGATGATTGCCGCCTTCCATGTTAAAGGGAAAAAAACAACAGAACTGGAATTTTACTGGCAAAATAAATACATTATCTGTAAAAATTCGGATCAGTTTTTAGCCATTGTCTTCTGCAGTACCCCGCATATTCTTGCGGTAATCAGAATCACCCTGAATGTAGCAATGGCAAAATTACTGGAAGATAAGAAATTTTCAAAATGGCTTAAAACCCACATCGCCGGAAAAGAATTCATGTTGCGTAAGGGTGTTTTAGACGCGGCCGAAGAGAAACTTTTGGAATACATAACTTAAAGTTTCAGTACCGGTACAAGCCGTTTCAAAAGGATTTTTACTGATTTGATTGAAGTAAATGAGAATGTTGTGTTCTGCCTGGCACAGGATAAATCTCCTGCGGAAGTAACCTTGCGTTCGACAGACTGGGCAGTCATTACGCAGATAGACGGGCATAAAACAGTTGGCGAAATAGCTTCCGTTTTAGCGCTTACCATGGAAGAAGCCATCGTACATTTTACCTGGTTGTACGAAAAAGGACTTCTGAAATATGTATCTTCGGATTTGGGTGCCGAAAAACTGCTGCCGCCCACTGTATTTGAAAAACTCGAAACAGAATTAACACAGATTCTCGGCCCGGTTGCACCCTATGTAATTGATGATGTCTTGTGGGCAATGGAAGTTGAACGCGGCGAATTTAAGCTCAATAAACTGGCCGAACTGGTTGAATCGATTAGCGATGAAATTGAAGATGAGAACAAAAGATTGGTTTTTCAGGAAAAAATGCTTTTATTAATGCAGGAAGCGAACCGTTTATGAAATTTATTAGTCTGCGCTGGAAAATCAGTGGAATCCTGTTGATTACAAATCTGCTTATCGGCGTTTTTTTAATATTCTTTGTAAGCAGCCAGGTTCGGCAGAATCTGGGGAGCGAATTAATTGCCAAAGGGCAGATTATTGCAAAAGACCTGTCTCATTTTTTGGTAGAACAAATTTATACCGAGGATCAGGCTGGATTAAATGAATTGATTTCCGGCAGTATTTCCTACGAAAGCGTGGAATATGTTTTAATTCAAAAAGCGGATATGACCATATTGGCGGATACCTATAACGGACAGGTGCCGCAGCTTTTGCTGGATCAAAAGATTCCTGATTTTGAAGAGAAAAAAGAGCCGAATTTATTAACCCTGCCCGGAGATAATAATATATTTGATATCTGGCAGCCGGTTGAAGACGGCGATTTGGGGTATGTGCGGGTAGGCATTCGTCAGGACTATGTTCGCAAAATAATCATGAAAACGGCCACTCGGGTGATTTCCATAATTGGTATTGCAATTTTACTGGCCTGGCTGGTTATTGTGCTGTTAATTTCCAAATATATTATCAAACCACTAATGTATTTAACAAATAGTGCCGACAAAATTAGTCAGGGCAAATTAGATAAAAATGTCAGCGTGAAAACAAAGGATGAAATAGAACTGCTGGCTGATGCGTTGGAAAGACTGCGTGAAAGTGTAAAAATAGCTCTTAATCGTCTAAAAAAACATCAGACAATGAGAATGTAGTTTTTAAGAGAGGATAGATTTATGGTACAAACCAAAAAGTTAAAAGATGGAAGCCGACAGGTTGTGTTAAACGGCCGGCAGTACGATGCAATTACCAAAGTTCTGTCCGAGCTTGCTGTTAAAACAAAAGCGTCCGCTATCTTATTTGCCGATATGAGCGGACAGTTAATCAGTCAGCGTGGGAAGACCGATGATATGAATACCACGGTACTTTCTGCTTTAGCAGCCAGTGATTTTGCCGCTACTTCCGAAATGGCAAAACTGGTGGGAGAAGAAGCAAAGTTCAAACTCCTGTTCCACGAAGGTGAAAAACGTAATGTGTATCTCTCTAATGTTGGGGATGAATTCTTTTTGGTGGTTGTGTTTGATGTGAGTGTTACACTCGGTCTAATTCGGATTTACACTAAAAAAGCGATTGAAGATCTGAATAAATCACTTGAAGAAGAGAGTGAAAAAAGTGATGTGGGTGATATGCTCGATTCCGATTTCAGCACACTGCTCGGAGATGCATTAGACGATTCGTTTAAATAATAGATTTAATTAAATTGAGGACAGAACAGGATGTTTATTAATTGGGCATTGCAGGAAATAAATTTAAAAATCGTGTATTATGGGCCGGGTATGAGCGGAAAGACGACCAATTTGGAATACATCCATTCCAAGCTGGATCCTTCCCTTAAAGGCGATTTGGTGTCACTGAAAACAAAAGAAGACCGAACTATTTTCTTCGATTTTATGCAAATTGAGGTGGGCCGGATAAAAGGTAAGAAACCGAAGTTTAATCTGTATACCGTTCCGGGCCAGGTTTACTATGCCTCCAGCCGCAAGGTTATTTTAAATGGAGTGGACGGCATCGTGTTTGTAGCCGATTCGCAGCCGCACCGGATGGAAGCAAATATTGAAACACTGCTTGATTTGGAAAAGAACTTAAAAGTAGACGGCCAGGAACTGGAAAATTTCCCCTGGGTTATTCAGTATAATAAACGTGATCTGCCGGGTTCGGAATCCATTGACGAATTAAATAAACGGCTAAACTTTTTTGACGTTCCGTATTTCGAAGGGGTGGCTGTCCGCGGAGATGGAGTGTTTAACACCCTCAAATCGGTGATTAATCTCGTCGTGCAAAAAGTTCAGGCACAATTGTAATTTTAAGGCAGTTTATAAAAACCTTCTTCTTCCCGGGGAAGGTTTTTTTTTAGTCTTCTTTGGTAAATTCAAATATTTTGCTTATCATTTAATTTCATTAGTGTCCGATTTAGAATTGGAAATAGTCAAGTAATGTTAGTGATATCAATGTGAAGAGCGATGTCTATTTAAAACCAACCCACCCCTTTATCCCCTCCCTTTTTTGGAAGGGAGGGGAAATCCGCCGGCTGGCGGAAGGGGAGGGTTATTTTGAAGAAATTCTAATAAATTTTAGATCATCACTATTTAACCGGATACTCTTGATTTAATCTCTGTAAAAAACAAACGTTTACCCGTACCGGCAGGGGAGTACTGCCGTTGCACTTATTCAATGGAGTTGCGCAATCGATATTTCCAGACAGCAGCGTAGAAAAGAAATTTTCTCCTGGACACTATACGATTTTGCCAATACCGCATATAGTGTTATTGTGGTAACGGTTGTGTATGCCGTTTATTTTAAACAATATATTGTGGGTGGCTACACGGTTGATTTATTTGGATTACAGCGGAATCCGGGAGATCTGTTTTGGGGGCTGGGCAGCGCCATATCGATGTTGATTGTGGGCTTTACCTCACCCATTATGGGTGCCGCCGCCGATTTCAGCAGCAAAAAAAAACCGTTATTGTTTTTGTATTCGATGATTTGTATCCTGTCGACCATAGCCCTGTATGGTTTGGAAAGCGGAATGATTTGGCAGGGGCTTCTCCTCTTTATTACAGCGAATGTCGGTTTCGAAGGCGCTCTGGTATTTTATAATGGTTTTCTTCCGCAAATATCCACACAGCAAAATATCGGTAAAATATCCGGATATGGTTTTGCCCTGGGATATGTCGGCTCTCTTATTTCTTTACTTATGGCAATGCCTTATGCCAATCAGGCCCTGGCGGCAAACGATCTCTCTTTAATGCGTCCTTCCTTCGTGTGGGCCGGGCTTTTCTTTTTTGTGTTTTCT
>JANTFQ010000269.1 GCA_024763405.1 Calditrichaceae bacterium | reverse complement strand
ATGGGCGCCGTAATATCCGTTAACAGAAGATCGGTGTCCGCTTCAATCGTATTTTGAGCAAGGGTATCGCTGTATGTTTCGGCTTTGATATTGGCAAACGGATTTAGGAGCGGGTTCGGCGGCAGCGGCGACGCACTCATAAAATGAACGGATGCCCGGCCCATTTCATCGGTAATTGCGGAGCCTTCCACAATGCCGTAATCCGAGTAAAAATAAACGGCCGTACCAGGCGCCACCGGATTGCTGAATTTATCGCCTACAAAAGCCGTAACCGCATCGAGCAGACCGTAGTGAACGCGCCCTGCTATATTCACCTGATCCAGGGCAATACTAAAATGTTGCGCATCGGGAAGGCCGCCATAAATTGCCACGCGGATAGGAAGCGCACGGACGGTTTCACCATTTATTTCAAACCGGGCTTCTATTTGTACAGCCCCGGCCAAAACGCCGCTGTTTAAAAAGGTATACGCGTATCCACCCTGCGTTTCCATCGATTCCGGAAACAAATATTCTCCGCCATCGGGTCCGTTTAAAATGGAAAAATGAACCGTTACTTTATGTGCATCATCGACCGGAAGACCTTTCGTATCGGTTACCAGAAAATTAATGGCCGCCGTCTCCGTTAAGCCCGAGCTTTGAATATAGACATGCGTATCCGGTTTCCCCGCCACTTCAATATGCGCCGCATCACCGCTGGCACTGAGCGTATCGATTGGTATAATAACCGTGTCCGATTGCTGTTTATGCAGAGTAATATCAGGCACCAGTACGGTTTCTCCTTTACGGGCGATCGCCGTTATTTCTTTTGGATCAAAACCCACTTTCCCGGCGGCGATGACGATTTCCTGCTCATCCGCATCGGGTACCAAAGTAAGCTGATAAGCACCGGCAGCATCGGTAATGGCCTGGGCATACACCGTTTTCGAATAGACAAGTGCCCCTTCTACAGGAACTGCCTGTGTATTTTCGTTAATATAAAAAACATTCCCGGAAAGCACCGCCTCTTCGGAGCTTTGGTTGGTTGCACAGGAAGACATAAGGGCTAAACTAAACAAGCCGAATATATACACTGCTTTTTTCACGATTCCTCCAAACATTATAATAATTCTGCCGAAGCCATATCCGGTGACACCAGATTATTCTGAAGCAGCTCATTTAAACTCTTTTGAAAAGTCCGCATTCCAACATCGGAACCAGTCTGAATCACGGAATCCAGTTGGTGTGTTTTACCTTCCCGAATAAGATTGCGCACCGCATCTGTAGCAGACAGTATTTCCAACAAGGCAATCCGGTCTTTGTGCATGGCCATCGGCAGTAAGCGCTGGGCGATTACGGCAATCAGGCTGCTGGCCAGCACCGTACGAATCTGTTGCTGCTGTTCAGACGGAAAAACATTGATAATGCGGTTTACCGTTTCTGCCGCTGAATTGGTATGCAGGGTGGATAAAACGAGATGCCCTGTTTCGGCTGCATTCAATGCATTGGTGATGGTTTCCAGATCCCGCATCTCACCAACCAGAATAACATCCGGGTCTTCCCGCAGGCAGCTGCGCAGAGCAGAAGCAAAGGTTTCGGTGTGCGGACCTACTTCCCGCTGGTGGATCAGGCTCATCTGAGGTTCATGCAGATACTCGATAGGGTCTTCGATCGTAATAATATGTTCTCTGCGCGTATAATTTATTTCGTTAATCATTGCGGCCAGAGTGGTGGACTTGCCAGACCCGGTTGGGCCGGTCATTAGAATTAATCCTTTTTTCTGACGGACAAAATCGCCTAAAACCGGCGGCATCCGCAATTCTTCGAGGGTACGGATCTGCTGTGGAATCAAACGGAATGCAGCGCTTAGCCCTTTTACATGTTTGTATACATTCACACGAAAACGGCAAACCCCTGGCAGGTGAATTGAAAAATCCAATTCCCGGTTATTATCAAACTGCTCTTTTTGATACTTGTCCAAATGACTGAATAAATAGTCACGCAAATCGTTTGTTTCCACGGGATTGGTATCAATTCTTTTTAATTCACCTACAATGCGCAGTACGGGCGGCATTCCTGTTGAAAAATGGACATCCGAAGCCTTATTTTTTGCGGCGAAGCGCAATGTTTCTTCAAAAAGACTATTCACTTTTTTTCACTTTTCTTTTTTGATTATTAACATCAAAAATTTTAGTTGTAATAAATATCAGCAAATCACTCTTTTCAACCTTCATATCGGTATGTTTGAATAAATACCCCAGAATGGGTATATCGCCGAGCAGCCATACCTTACTAATATTTTCTGTTTTTGTCTCTTTAATCAAACCGCCAATGACCAGTGTTTGACCATCTTTCACGATGACGGTTGTCTGCACTTCCCTTTTAGAGGTGATGGGCTGCGGCGCATCCGCGGTTCCCGTATAGCCGATAATTTCTTCCAAAATGGGATGCACATCCAAGGTAATATCACCGTTATTACCGATATGAGGAATTACCTCGAGGGTCATATTTACATCTTTTTCTTTATAGGAAATTAAGTCGCCTGAAATCCCGCGGGAAACTTCAGGTACAGGAATCGCCTGGCCGATCCGGACTAAGGCCTTTTTATTATCCAATGTTGTTACCGAAGGTTTGGATACGAGGCGGGAATTGGCGTCCTGTGCCAGTACATCGAGTGTTGCCTTTAGGCTCTCCAGTGTTAATACACCAAGATTAAGGTTGGCTACAGAGTTGGGCAGCTCATACCAGGCAGACAGGATTGTCGGTGCCTGACCGCTACCGGACTGGTTACTCTTTGTAATCGGGGCGGTTGTTTCGGCGCCCATTGTTTTAACCGAGACACTGGTCGGCAAATCAAGGCCAACCCGTTTTTCATCCCGGATCATCTTCTCAACCAGCCGCACTTCTATCTGCAGAGACTTAACCGGAACATCCATTCGTTTTATCACTTCATCAATACGCTGAACATTTTCCCAAAAATCTGTAATTACTAAAATATGTGAGCGGTTGAATTTTTCATTTTCCTCTTTCTCCGATAGGAGCGCTTCTATTTTCCCTTTTTCGGAGAGCATCGGCAGTAAAGAATTCTTCAGACTGAATCCATCTATGTATTTTAAATTAAAAATACGTGTCTCCAGTTCTCCGTTTACATTCATTTTCTCCGGTTTCACAAACAGGACATCATTCCCGACGATATAATGATAGCCCTGGGATTTTAGAATGGCATTCAATGCGCTGCCGAGTTCAACATTGGTCAGCTGAATGGTCACTCTTCCGGAGGCGTCCCCACCGACAATGATATTGAGATTATATTGATTGGATAGAACCCGGATAACCCGTTCGAGGGAAGTATTCACAAAATTAGTTGAAATCTTCTGCTTTAATACTTTAGATATATCCACGGAATAAGCGGCGGTCTGTATCAGAAAAAGCAGACCAATAACCAGTATAGCACTTTTTTTTATCATCGGGAACTCCTCAATATGTATCCAGTTTTAAAACAACTGTTTTTTTACCATCGCTAAGCCTGACCTGTTTTTTTTCAATTTTTTCCAAAGTAAAGCCGGAAATCATATCGCCAATTTTAACAACTCTATCATTAATTAAGGCAACAGAATTATTGTCTTTCATGCTCACTGCATACAGGTGCAGGTTTATTCTTTTCTTTTTTGTTTTTTTAGAAACTACCTTTTTGGGCGTGGGTTTTTCATAAAACGGATTCCTTCCCCAGCCGGCGAGATAACTTTGTTCACGGGTTTTAACACTGGCTTTTTCGGGTAGATTTTTATTTTTCTTCTTCTGAGTCTGTACCGTTTTTTTCTTCCCGCCATAAAAACCGGCATAAGTATCCCAGTCCGTAATAATATCATACACAAAATATATCAGTACCAGGCTAAGAAATATAAGCAGCCTTTTTTGGCTCTTCGTCAGTTCCATTCTATCCTCTTATTATTCATTCCAGGTATAAAGAGAAGCGGTGATAGTTGATTTCAATTCATTGCTTCCCTCTTCGATACGTTC
>JANTFQ010000268.1 GCA_024763405.1 Calditrichaceae bacterium | reverse complement strand
TTCTGTTTGATTTTAATAAATTATTTCCCGGGTTAAAACTTGCGGTACCGGCCGGACTTCTTTTCCTTGGTGTTGTTTTTAGTATTTTAAACAATCCGATGATGGCCTCGCTGGCAGGATTTGCCTGGCTGTACGGGTTTGTGGTTTCAAGCAGCCGTGTAGGTGTGCTGAGTCGTTTACAGCCTGCAAAATAAAAAAGAAGAAAGTTTATTTATTACTTTGCAGGCAACACCATCGTTAAAAATTGATCAAAGCATAACTGGCAAAACTAAAAGAATCTCTTCCTTTTGCGAGGTATTTTTATCAAATAAAGGAGGAAGCGTACCGAATTTTAAAATTTCATCAAGCGATTTTTTTTCATTAAATTCATGGTAGACGAAAGAGAATAAAAAACGCTTAAAAGATCTGCCAGCAAGACGATTAACGCCCCCTCTTCTCAAGTTTCTGGCGCTGGAAACGGTCATAATAAATTGACAGGCCGGATAAGCTTCCATTAAATAATGAATCTCATTAAACAGGTCTGGAACGCGTTGAATTCCGTTGACGAAAATATATCTGATTTGCTCACGCTTTATTTTTTCTTCCACCTCTAATCGAAATAACTGAGGATTCTTTGAATACTTTAAGAACGAATCTGTTTAAAGCAGGTTGACCTTCCAGACGTTTTTCTAAAACAGTGCATTTATTAATGTTGTTTTTCCCGTTTGTCTTGGGCCGAACAGGAAAAACGAAGAGTTTGGAATCTTGATTATTCTTTTTAACATGATGCAAGCAGGTAAACAGAACCCTCTCCTTAATTTATCGTACTATTTCCATGCAGTTTTGTCTTTATTTATTGCCGAAATTAATCACAAAAAAAGTCCTAATTATTCTTGATTTCCCGCCGAAATGATAGTATCATTGTGGAGAAAAAGTCCTTAAAAAAACTTAAAGTGGTGAGAAATCCCTAATTTTATGTCGGTAACTAATTTTTCGGGTGAGTTCTTCTGCTCCCTCGACGGGAAAAATCGAGTTAATATTCCTTCTGCAGTACGAAAGAAATTCGTACCCGAAGCGGAGAATACCATTGTATTTACCCGCGGCTTCGAAATGGAAAATCTCGACGCCTACCCGCTGAACGAATGGAAACGCTTCACTCAAAAGCTACGTACGTTAAATCCTCTTGAAAAGAAAACACGGGATTTCATTCGCTTGTTTGTTGGCGGTGCCTTCGAAGCGTCTATGGACAGCCAGGGTAGAATAATGATACCGGAACGGGTTTTAAAAATGGGTTATATTGAGAAAGACCTGCTTATTTTCGGCACTCTTAATAAACTCGAGGTTTGGAATCCCAAAGTATACGAACAGTATCAGAAAAAAGAAAATTTAAGTTTAACGGACCTGGCTGAACAGATTAGCATAAAAGATATGCTCATTGACAATGGCGAATAATGTGGATGCGTATCATGTGCCGGTTATGGCACAGGAAATCTGTGACAGGCTGCTGATAAATCCCGATGGAAACTATTTAGACGGAACCCTTGGCGGGGGTGGGCATGCAGAATTTTTCTTAGAAAAACTAAATCCTTCAGCCTGTTATATTGCCATAGACAGGGATAGTGAAGCGCTTGCTTTTGCCGCACAACGTTTAAAACGTTTTTCGAATATTGTTTATTATCAGGGCCTGTTTAGTGAAATGGATGCGGCCCTGCAAAAGGCGGGCGTGGAAAGCGTAGACGGCATCCTGCTCGATTTGGGCGTCTCTTCACATCAGATTGATTCGGACGGCAGAGGATTTGCCTTCCGGCCCGGAGTTCTTCTGGATATGCGTATGGATATGGAAGATGTATTAACAGCAACCGATGTTCTGAACGGGTATGATGTCAGAGAATTGACGTTTGTTTTTAAAGAGTACGGAGAAGAGCGTTTTTCCGGACGAATTGCCCGGGAGATTGTAAAACGCCGTAGTAAAGAAAAAATCATAATTAGCAATCAGTTGATGGAAATCATTCAACGCTGTGTTCCGGGGAAGTTTCTTACAAAAAGTTACGCCCGTATTTTTCAGGCCCTCCGTATTGAAGTGAACAGGGAGCTTCCCATTTTAAAAGAAGCGCTGGAAAATGCGTTGCTTGTTTTAAAACCGGGTGGCCGCATTGCGGTTTTAAGCTATCATAGTCTCGAGGACAGAATTGTTAAAAACTTTATCCGGCATCAGGAAAACCCCTGTGAATGTCCGCCGGAAATTCCCTATTGTGTATGTGGAAAGAAACCGCAGCTCAGGAAACTAAAACCCGCGCTTATAACCGCCGGAGAAGATGAAATTAAATTAAACCCACGGGCGCGGAGCGCAAAATTAAGGGTTGGAGAAAAACTATGAGACATAAAAAATCAAAAGCCAAAAAGAAAAAGTTTCTGGGCAGGGCCTATGGCTTTGGTCTGATCTTCGTTATTGTACTTGTTGTTTTCTTAAAAATGTACCAGATGTTTACCGTCGATTTGATAATGAAAGATATGATGACCTTGCGGCAGCAGAAAATAAAATTGGAAAGTGAAACGGCCCGTCTGGAAACGGAAGTAAGCCGGCTGAAGAATATCGACCGTATAAGTGAAATAGCCCGCACAAAATTGAATATGGTTCGCAATAACGAAGACCGCCCCGTTCTGGAATTAAAAGATTATTCACAGATGCAAAAATTGGCGCAAAAATATTCGGCGCAAAGAAAAACGCTCAACCTTGCAGGAGTGCAGTAGTGACCAGGTCCTCCCAGGCTAAAGTGCAAAAAAAACGACTGATAATCATTTCGGTTCTTGTGGCCCTGTTTTGGGTTGCACTGGAAGCGAATCTGTTTTATCGTCAGGTAATTCAGCACGATCTGTTTTCGAAGGCCGCTTCAAAGCAGTATTTAAAAAAGATTCCGCTAAAGGCCGCAAGGGGGGGGATTTACGATCGCCTTAATAATAAACTGGTCAATAATACGTTACAGTACGATATCGCCGCCGATCCGCTCATTGTTAAGGACAAAGCGAAATTGGCCAAAGCATGCAGTAAAGCGCTTCATAAACCGGAATCATTTTTCAAGAAAAAACTCGAAGGGAAGCACCGCTTCACTTATCTGGCCCGTGGTGTTTCCGATGAGGATATCCGGGATATTTTAGCGCTTAAGGATCCGGGACTGATAAAAAACAAAAGTTTCCGCAGAGAGTATCCCTACCGTACTTACGCGGCGCAATTGCTCGGTTTTACCGATCCGGATGACCACGGGCTGAGCGGACTGGAATTGCAATTTGATGCAGAGCTGCGCGGCAAGGACGGCCAGGCGGTGATTCAGTACAATGGAAAAAATCCGCGCAGAATGTTTTTCAACGCGGATAATCCCATCGAACAGCCGGTAAACGGCAGTGATGTTTATTTAACATTAGATAAAAATATTCAGACGGTAGTGGAGGAAGAATTAACAGCTGGTATTAAGCGAACAAAGGCTAAAGCCGGTATGGCCGTTATTCTGGATCCTTATTCCGGCGCAGTGCTGGCCATGGCAAATTACCCGGTTTACGACCCGAATTATCAGCAGAAGTATAAAAAGCCAGCCAAACGGAACCGTTCGGTTACGGATGTATTTGAACCCGGTTCTACCATGAAAATAATTACTTCTGCGGCGATTTTACAGGAACAGCTCAAAAAAGAAGATGATATTGTGTATTGTGACAAATACGAATTGCATGACCGGAAATTTCACGATACAAAACAGCACGGCTGGCTGTCCTTTAAAAAAGTGGTGGCACTGTCTTCCAATATCGGCATGCTGAAAATAAGTGAAGCGCTGCCGCCCAATACCTTCTTTCGTTATTTACGGAATTTTGGATTTGGAACAAAAACCGGACTCGGTTTAAACGGCGAAAGTAATGGTATTTTGGAAAATCCGCAAAAATGGTCTGGAATCTCCAAAGCCTCTATTTCCATTGGTTACGGAATCGGTGCGACGGCAATTCAGATGGCGGCGGCTTATGCGGCGGTGGTAAA
>JANTFQ010000267.1 GCA_024763405.1 Calditrichaceae bacterium | reverse complement strand
TTTTTCCAGCGGCGCCATTTCCATCACCCCTTCGCGTACGGTTGCCATTTGTACCGGGTTGTCCGGAGTAACGATGGTCGCAAGAATATTTCCGCCGAAAGCGGGACGGATTTGCAGGAGCAGATCCGGATAATCCTTGCGCAGATAGGTAACGTCCGAAATCTGCAGTTCGGTACAATCGGCCGTTAAGCCGCTTTTGGTATGCGAGGCTACCCGCGGCGCGAGATCACGTCCGATAAAGCTGGCGCCAAAGAGGACGATGCGCGGCTGATGTTTGTCAATCAGTTCACTCATTATGCGGGCATAGGGCAGGGTGTTGTAAACCGCCAGATCGGGGTGGTCTGCCAGCAGGACTTCTGTGGCGCCAAACTGGTAAGTTTTTTCCGCGACTTCTTTCATCTCGTGTCCGATGACAACCGCTTTTAAAACGCCTTTTAGCGCTTCGGCGAGTTTCCGGCCTTTGGACAGCAGTTCAAAGCTGACATCAGCCGCTTTGCCGGCGCGTTGTTCAATAAAAACCCAAACTTCATGTTGTTTCTTTTTCATAAATGTTACCTTTTTTTTAGCCTCAGAGGGAGCAGAGCAATTAAATTACAAATCGTTTAATGCCTTCTTTGAGGCGTTTTGTGTTAAAATTTAGTATTAACCCAACGTGTAAATTCGTTGCATGCAGATAGGAAATAATTTGTGCACCAAAAACAGGATGCAATTCATTAACCGCTTTCAGTTCCACAACAACCCGATTTTCTACTAGCAAATCCAATCGATGAGTTCCGATCTTTTTATTTTTATAAGTTAGAATAATTTCTTTTTGTCGTTCATATTTAATATTACGTAATTCAAATTCATAAGCCAGAGCTTCTTCATAGAGTTTTTCCAGTAATCCCGGGCCCAGGGAAGAATGTACCTCTATAGCAGCAGAAATGATTTGCTTAGTCAATTCCTTCTCAGGATATTTTTCATTTGGCATTATTAATTCTCTGTGCTCTCTGTGGCTTATTTTATTTATCATTTATCCAAAAATATGATCTTCCATCAGTTTACCAATGAGGTCGCCCAGCCCTTCTTTAGTGGGTTCGACTTGCACGTGGTCGCTGCTGCCCAATACCACCGATTCCACTTTATGTACTTTGGTGGGCGAACCGTGTAATCCGCAGCGTTCGGTTTCCACATCCAAATCATCGGCGGTGAGCGTTTGCATAAACAGACCTTTTGAAATGAATTCATCCTTAAGCTGATCCGAATAAAGAAGGCTGTTGTCTTCGGCGAGCGCTTCCAGCTCCATCAGGGTTTTGGCATTTTTGTAGGCCATTGCCCGTTTGGCGCGGAAAGGCCTTGGGATGGCAGCGTCTTTAATTACGGTAATTAACAGGGGTGTTTTACCCTTAACAATTTCATATCCGCCGTCAATTTTACGCTTTATAGTAACGGTGTCTTTTTTAATATCAAGCACTTCTTCGGCGTAGGTGATTTGAGGAATTTTCAGTTTTTCAGCCGTTTGCGGACCGACCTGGGCGGTATCGCCGTCGATAGCCTGTCGTCCGGCAAAGACAAAATCAAATTTACCGAGTTTTTGAATGGCGGCTGCCAGCACATAGGAAGTGGCCAGAGTATCGGCTCCGGCAAATTTACGGTCGCTGACCAAAGTCGCTTCGTCTGCGCCCATATACAGACATTCCCGCAGCAGTTCCGATGCTTTGGGCGGACCCATGGTGACAACCTTTACCGATCCGCCAAACCGTTCCCGAACCTGCAGCGCGAGTTCCAGGGCAACCTTATCTTCGGGATTAAAAATAGCGGGTAATTTGGCCCGGTTTACCGTTCCGTCCGGTTTCATTACATCGCCGGAAATATTGGCGGTATCCGGTACCTGCTTTACCAGCACAAGTGATTGATAGCTCATAAAGATCCTTTGTTATTGATTTATGTTCAAAATGGGAACGTGAAATTTATAAAAAAGAGTTCATTTTGGCAAGCGGGATTAAATTCCCATGGAGGACGCTGGGTAATGGACGCTAATTTCTTGAAGATGCCGGGACAGAGATTCTGTTTTTTGTAAAAAAGGGTTTACCTGTTGATAAAGAATTTTAGCTTAAGTACGATTGGAAATGAAAATTATTGAACAAATTTGCTTTTAAAAACGACAGAAGTAGATATGGTAAATCCGAATAAATATAATCTGTTTAAAAAAGGATATCCCGAATTTCCATTAAAATTTATTTACCACGTGAGAAAACCAACACAACAAAACAACAAAGATTACTGGTGCTTTAAGGAATACGATTAAAAAGAAAAACGATTGTTTTGAATTGTTTATCCGATTACAAAAAACTGTTTCTTTGCAAACATCGCCTCAATTTCTTTTTTCTTCTGCTTGTATCCCTTGCGATCCATTAAGGCGTAGGTAGCCACTTTTCCTTCTTCCACCCCGGGTTGGTTAAAGGCATCGATGTTAAGCAGGGCGCCGGCAAAAGCCGTGGCAGCTTCCATTAAAAAGAAATAAGCGCCGATATTTTCTTCCGAAACCTCTTCCACTTTAATAGTGAGGTTAGGACGCTGATTATTTGTAAGCGCGAGTTCGGTGGCCGCCTTTTCGGCATTCAATAACTGTCCCAGGGTTTTGCCCTGCAGGTAGTCAAATTCGGGAATATATGTGAAATGATTTTTTAATTCCACATCATTTTTAAACTGTTCCACTTCTAAAAAAGTGATGAGTTTATCATTCGGGCCTTCCACATAAAGCTGAATTTGAGAGTGTTGATCGGTCGCGCCCAGCGCATTAGCCGGCGTTTGCCCGCATTCGATTTTTTCTTTATTTAAATCAAACCGTTTGCCCAGACTTTCGGCCCAGAGCTGTTTATACCAGTCGGCCATATCCTTCAGCTTGTTGCTGTAAGGCATCATAACGCTGATATTTTTTCCTTTTTGCATATATAAATAATGAATAGCGGCAAACATAAAGGCCGGATTCTCAAGCATATTTTCGGTATCACAAACGGCGGCCATATCGGCGGCGCCGGAGAGCAGCTTTTTAATATCAATTCCGGCAATGGCTGCGGGAACCAAGCCAACAGGAGTAAGCACCGAAAAACGTCCGCCCACTCCGGGAGGGATGCGAAAACATTTAATGGGATATTCCCGTGCGATTTGATTTAACAGCCCGGCAGCGGGATCGGTAGTAAAAACGAGGTTTTTGTAAAAATCATCTTCCAGTTTGCTGGTTAAAAAATCCATAAAATAGAGCATTGTAGCCGCTGTTTCTGCGGTAGCGCCGGATTTTGAAACAACGTGGAAGAGCGTTTTACTTACATCTATCTGGTCGGCAAGTTCGTGCAGCCAGTCCGGGTCGATATTATCCGGGAAATAGATTTTGGGCTTCTGGCCGGAATTATAGTGGCTGTTCCGCAGCGAGGTTTGCAGGGCGATGGGGCCAAGGGCAGAGCCGCCGATTCCGATATGTACGAAATAGTCAAAGCGTTTGCGTACCGTTTCGGCATAGCTTTCTATTTCATCGCACAGGGCGTCCTGATTGGGCAGGTTGTAAAAACCCAGTTCTTCTTTTTCCGCCCGTTCACGGAATTCTTTTAAAGCAGACAAACCCTTTCCTGAAAGCGCTTCTATGTTTTCCATAGACAAACCGTGTGTGCTGCCGATATTGGCTTCCATTACATTCGAAAAATCAAATTTAAGCGACATATTAAACCCTTTGTTTTTAGGCACATAAAAAAGCCCGTGTGATTTTCACCTGGGCTCTTATGGAACAGCTTTGCGCTGCGTTTTAATATAGTAAATATATCTAAAACAAATAAAGAATTTTATTTAACCGGCAGATCTTTTTTATCTTCTACCTTTGAAAAACTTAATTCACTCTTGTTTTTCATTTTAATTTGAATGCTGCATCCATCCTGAAAAGTACCCTTGATAATTTCATCGGCAATGGGATCTTCGATATATTTTTGGATGGCCCGTTTCAGCGGCCGTGCGCCGTATAAAGGATCGAA
>JANTFQ010000266.1 GCA_024763405.1 Calditrichaceae bacterium | reverse complement strand
GCCTTGGCGATATCGTCTTCGTAACCGATGCCAAAAGTAAAATCAACACGGCGCTGCGCCTCGGTTGAATAATTGACAATGCTGCCATTGGAAACAGGTCCGTTGGGAACGATCACCGTTTTATTATCCGGTGTTTTAAGAATCGTATTGAAAATCTGAATTTCGTCTACTTTAGCCGTAAATCCCTGGGTTTCAATTACGTCGCCCACTTTAAAGGGTTTAAACAGTAAAATTAAAACCCCACCCGCGAAATTGGCCAGGCTGCCCTGAAGAGCCAAACCAACGGCCAAACCGGCCGCACCGAGGATAGCCACAAAAGAAGTTGTGGCAATGCCCATCATCGAAGCAACGCTGATCAAAAGCAGTACCTTTAAACCGATTCCGGCCAGGCTTGATAGAAATTTATGCAGCGAAATCTCAACATCTGCTTTTTCCATGACCTTGTTTAAACCTTTTGTTATCAGTTTGATAACCCATAGACCGACCAAAAGGACTATAATTGCAAGTAGAAAATCGGGAATCACTTTCCAGGCAAATTCCACTGCCTGCTGGTAATATTGTCCAAGTGTATCCATTTTTATCCTTTCTTTATATATTTAGTTCGTTTTTCTATAATAATTATTGTATGAAGAAAACAAATGAAATAACGGCATTAATTTTTGAAATATTCCGGAACTGCAACCAGATAAATCAGGCGACGGATGGACCGCCGCCTGAATAAAATGTTATTTTACTCGAAAGAATTCAATCCTGCGATTCTGAGCACGTCCGTCACGAGTATCATTGGGAGCGATTGGGTTTTTCGGTCCAAAGCCCATTGCCGAAATGCGGGCGGCATCGATTCCATTTTCTACCAGATAGGCCTTTACGGATTCGGCACGGCGTTCGGAAATTTTCATATTACCGTTGTAACTTCCCGTATTATCGGTATAACCGCGAACTTCCACTTCCAATTCGGGATTTTCCGTCATTGTACGTACAACCTTATCCAAAATTGTTTTCGAATTAGGTGTAAGCTTTGCGCTGCCGCTGGCAAAGTTTACGCCATCCAGAACAATGGCCTGACCTTTTTCAACGGCGATTTCCGGTTTCGTATCGGGGCAACCGTCGGTATCTTCGTAACCATTCATTGTTTCCGCTTCATTCGGACATTTATCATCAACATCCAGAATACCATCGTTATCGTTATCCGGGTCGGGAGCGCCGTCTTCGTCCATATAACCGTCTTTATCTTCCGCGGCATTGGGCGCTTTGTCATTGGCGTCTAAAATACCGTCATTATCATTATCCAAATCCGGAACACCGTCTTCGTCCTGAAAACCGTCACGGTCTTCGGGATCATTCGGAGCCTTGTCAATCTGATCTGGAACGCCGTCCATGTCATTGTCTAAATCCGGGGCGCCGTCTTCATCCTGAAAATTATCAAAATCTTCGGCGTGCAGCGGATCTTTGTCTTTCATATCAGGAATACCATCTTTATCGGTATCTTTTGCTTTTCCGAGATATAAGGAAACGCCGGCTGCGACGGTCATAAAATTATCGTTATTCCCATCCTTTTTCAAACCGTCCATATTGTCAATGCCGGTTAAATGCAGCAATGCCTCGGTGTCGATGGCCAGGTAGTCCGTTAAAAAATAGGAGAAGCCAAGACCAACGGGAATGGCGCTGTTGATTTTTTCAAAGGTATTAAAATCAATGCTGTGCAATCCGTGTCCATTTTTCCCTTTGGGGTAGATATCGAAATATTCAAATCCGGCGGTAAGGTACGGATTAAGTTTCGATGCGGGAAATACTTTCAGACGCACCAGCATCGTATAATTCCAAACATCTGTTTTAAAGAAATCTGCTCCTTTTTCAGCAGTCAAATATCCCTTACCATAAATAAAACCTACGCCCAGATTATCGGTAAGCCAATACTGCAGGTTAACGTCGTAGTATCCGCCGAAGGGGGAGTCATTTATATCACCGTAGTAATTGGAAACACCGCCTTTTACACCGATACCGAATTTCCCTCCGGTTTCATCTGCAAGCGCCAGATTGGAAAATAAAAGAAACGAAAATAAGATTAGTGCCAGCTTTTTCATAAAGCCTCCTTTTTTGATGTGTGCGTTATGGTTGTATTGGTTATAATATTTTTTTATGCGATTTTTACGAACCACATTTATTTGTGTTTTTTATGCACAGAGTTAGTGGGGGATTTCAACCGACATGGTGTGAAATGCCCCGGAAGTAAAAAATCCCGTTAGCTTTGTCGGTTCCCGTTGGGAACCCATGACTTCTGAATCGAATTTAAAATTTCTTCATCCGTTTGGAAATGAAAAGGTGTATATTTTTTCAATAGTATTTCAGGATCATTCTTTAGTGCTCTAATATACGACATTATTTCAATATTTTGACCAGTCTCCAGCTCTTCGCCGAGATGTAAGGCCAGAAGCCGTATCCAGATATTTTCGGATGTCGTCAGAATGCGAATGAAAGAAACGGCTAAATTCGGTCGTCTTTTTAAAACCCGCCCTAAATTATAACCCGTAAGTCGGGTTAATTGCATATTGGAAAGACTACGCAAACGTGGAACAATGGCTTTTAATTCCCAGAAACTGTTTGGTTTAAAAAAAACAGGAATTAAGAACGTGCTCATCAGTTGTATCAGGCAGTTTCTGTGCCGCCACATTTTGTTAAACAATAGTTCTGCAGAGATTGATTGACCATAAAAATACGTGATAAGCTCTTCTTTTACAACAATAAAAGTATTTTTTAATTGAAAAGCAGAAAGGGCTTCATCCGTGAGTAATTCCAGGATGACGCTGATTACTGCTTCCGGATTTCGATCCCGTTCAAGCGCAGCCTTAAAGCTTTCCCGCAAGGCACTTTCATTTGTATTTTTCATTCAGAACTCTGTCTTTTAAGTGGAACAGAATCCTCTTTACAAACCTTGTGCCAAAAAAATAATAGAGAAATATTACAGTTTGTATTTTTCGAGACGGTAACGCAGGGTGTCTCGTGTGAGTCCTAACAACTGTGCGGCGCGTGCTTTATTGCCATTTGTTTTTTTTAAGGCCGACAACAGTAGTTTTTGTTCTACTTCTTCTAAATTTAATCCGCCATCGGGAATCTGCCAATTTCCTGTATCATTTAAAACAGCGCTGGATTGAAAAACCAAATCCTCTCGCCGGATAAATTTTGACGTATTAAAAATCATTGCCCGTTCAATCAGGTTACTCAGTTCCCGTACATTACCCGGCCAGGAATATTCCAGCAGGGCTTGCCGTGCATCTTTTGAAAAGCCATCGACTTTTTTATGGAGGCGCAGATTAAAAAGCTGTATAAAATGCTCGGCTAATAAAAGTACATCGTTTCCCAGCTCTCTTAAAGGAGGCAATTCGATTTGAACGACATTTAAACGGAATAACAGATCCTCACGGAATTTTTTCTCCGCTGCCAGTTTTTGCAGGTCTTTATTGGTAGCAGTAATCAGGCGGAATTCGACCTGCTGCTCCCGGTTAGAACCGAGCCGCCGGAAACGGCGTGATTCTATGATATGCAGAAGTTTCGCCTGCAGAGCCAGCGGCAGCTCGGCGATTTCATCCAGGAAGAGTGTCCCTTCGTGGGCTTCTTCCAAGAGTCCGCGTTTACTGGCTGAGGCATTGGTGAAAGCGCCTTTTTCATAGCCAAATAATTCTGATTCCAACAGATGTTCCGGAATAGCCGCACAGTTGATTTCGACAAACCGTTTTTGGGAAGATGCTGATAGAGAATGAATTTCACGGGCAATTAAATTCTTTCCGCTGCCGCTTTCCCCCCGCAGTAAAATATTGACATTGGGAACCCGGGCAATTTGGGCTACCGTAGTGCGCAAAGCTTCAATTCTATCCGAGCGGCCGATTAGCGTAGACCCGTCGGTGCCGTTTACAGCAAGCCTTGATTTTAATAAATGGATCTCATTTTCCTGCTGTACGGCGCGCTGCTTTAAAACCGCTTCGGAAGTTACTTCCTGTATAAAACAAACGATCGGTGTTGGGGA
>JANTFQ010000265.1 GCA_024763405.1 Calditrichaceae bacterium | reverse complement strand
AATACGATGGGCAGCGCAAAAATCAGTGTGGGCAGTTCCTTTACGCTAAGCGATGCCGGCGGAGGAATTATGTCTCCGGCAGACAGCATAAAAACAGTCAACACGGGGCTTCCGGTTTCCTGGTGGATAAAAGCGGAACCGCGCACTCTGGCCGCACTGCAAAGTCTCGCTGTAAATTATCCGTTAGACACGGAGTCAGAATCTGTAATAGCCCTGGCTTCCGACCAGATTAAAGTGGAAATGATCCAGATTCCGGAAGATGAAAACAGCGGTCAGCCGGCTTATATACAGAATCCAACCGAAACAAAGACAGTTTACACGGCTGGGCTGGCGCAGATAAACGACGTAACCGTTACCACGCAGGATACGCTCTCGACCGGGCAGGTTTTCACGGTGCAGGCAGCGGTTTCCGCCAGTGAAACGGTAAGCGGTTTGCAGGCGCGGCTGATTCTTCCTGCGGCGCTGGGAACATCTCCGCCGGATTTGGTCAGCTTTAATGAGAATAACCAGACCTCCTGGAATCTTACGGTACCCGAGTCTTATTCCGGTAGCGGTCTGGAGACCTATACCGTCCAGGTTTTTGCAACCGACGCCAACAGTGGAGACGGGCTATCTACACAGAAGAACGATACGGTACGGATTCAGAGGAAAGCCGTTCTCGCCCTGGGTGATGTAACCATTCTGCCACTGACTGCCGCCAATACGGGACTGGTTTCACGCGGGCAGGAAATTACAGTTAATCTGAAGGCGGTGATACCGGAAACTGCGGGTCCGCCTGAATCTGCCGGCATTAGCGGATCCGGTGTTGTGATGTTGGATTCTTCCATTGCGGCGCAGGGTTTTACCGTGAGTTCCGGAAGCTATAAACAGGCCTTTAGCCATCCCGGCGAAATCCTTTCCTGGGTTGTAAAAGCGCCCCAGCAGGATTTAACGGCGGCTCTTAATTTTAAATTTGCCGCTCTTCCAGCGGATAAAAACAGCGGCCGTCCGGCGGCGGTAAGTCCCGATTCCGGTACAGTTGCTATTCCGCTGCGCGTGCGCCAGAAAACGATTGTAGTAAAAGTGGATAATTCCGTTATTACAGATACCTCTTTTACACAGGCGCAGGATGTGGTTCCGCTACTGGCCTTTTCCGTATCCAACAAAGACTATGATGATCCGCTCAAGGTTCAGGGATTGCGTCTGGCCTTCTTCAATTCCGAGGGCGATAATTCCGATGAAAACCTGCTCTCGCCGCGGGCGCTCTTTTCGATGGTAAAACGGATTACCGTAACGAGTGCGGATGAAGTATTGGCAAAAACCGAATCGGCGGAGAGTGTTGCGGATTTTATAGATTTTGTCGTCTCAGAAACAGACGCCAATCCGCTGCAACTGACCTTTGATACGGAAGCCGAATTGGCTGCACGTACCGAATCTAAATTTCTCATTACGGCGGAATTCCAGGATAATATTGTTAATCGTGGATTCCGTGCGGTTCTGCGCAGTGTAAATGTGTACGATTTCGATCCGGAAAGCCCGCTGGAAATTATCGACAGCGCCGGCGTTAAGATTGAAGAGAGCGAGAATTTAGAATCGAAACCCTTTACCATTATTTCCGAAAATCCGAAAGACAGTTTTGGTGCCTATCCCAATCCGTTCGGCCGGACCTATAAACAGAACACGATTATGTTCCGCCTGGAAGATCCGTCCGATGTGGAAGTGCGCATCTTTACGCTTCTTGGCGAGCCGGTCTGGAGCCGCTCCTTCACCGGTCTTTCCAGTGGACTTTATCAGAATATGGTGCATTGGGATGGAAAGAACGGCCGTGGTAAAACCGTGCTGAACGGTGTTTATCTCTGTACAATTAATATTCGTCCTCTGAACGGGGCCGCGAAAAAACGATACATTACAAAAATCGCATATATTAAATAGGTGCGGCAATGAAAAAAATACTCATAGCAATTTTAATATTTATGTTGTCTTTAAACGCTTACGCTCAAAATGAAGAAGGCGGAACCGAAAGTAATCTGAGCCTTGGTTTCGGGGCGCGGGCGCTGAGTTTAGGGCAAGCCTTTACGGCAGCGGCAGATGATCCAACGGCGGTCTTCTGGAATCCGGCAGGTCTCGAACATGTGTACCAGCAGAGTGTAAGTCTTTTTCACGCGACACTTTTTGAAGGCACACTATACGATTTTCTGGGGTATGCTTATCCTACTTTAAGGCTTGGAACTTTTGGATTTGGAATAGCCCGTATCGGAATCGGCGGTGTTCCCCATACGGGAATCGATAATGAGTCTCTGGGGTCGGATATTTCTCTCGATGAATATCAAGGATTTTTTTCGTACGCTAAACGATTGCCATGGGATATTACCGCGGGTCTTACGGTGCGTGCCGTGAGACGTGCCTGGACCGGAATTAACGGAGAAAAAGATACGGGTATCGGAATGGATTTCGGTCTCTTGTATAAACCGCAGCTTTTCAGCGCCTCTTTTTTGCAGGATTGGACCATCGGACTTAATATTATAAATGCCTTTGCTCCGCAGTTGAATGAAGGCCAGGCGGTGGATGTGTTTCCCCTGGGTGTCCGGTTCGGCGTGGGTAAAAAAATATATATGTTTGAGGGCGGCAGTCAGTTGCAGATTCTGTTCGATACGGATTATTCGGCCAACCGCGATGTTCGCTTTCATTTTGGAACCGAATATAAATTCCGTGATTTAGGCGCGCTTCGTGTTGGCTTCGATGGATTTTCGCCCACGTTCGGCGCCGGTATGCGCTACAGTATTTTTCAAATCGATTACGCTTTTGGGCGGGTGAGTCCGTCTGATTATTTTTCATCGGTACACCAGTTTTCATTGTCTTTTAATTTTGGCCTCAACCGTAATCAATTGCTCAGCCTTGCCGCAGCCGAACGTAAAGAAGAAGAAGAGCGTCTGATTGCGGACATCCGCGAAGCGGACCGTCAAAAATTTATTGCCGAGCATTTAAAAAATGCCGATAATTATTTTAACGAAAGTAAATATTTTGACGCAATTGTCGAGTATCAACAGGTAATCGGACAGGATGCGTTTAATAAACGGGCAACGGTGATGCTCGATTCTTCCGAATCTCTCTTTCAAAATCAAAGAGAGAAAGAGCAGTCACTTGCCGTTCAAAGCGCATTAAATACAGAACGAACAGAAGCCACCCGTGCGTTTATCGAAGACCATTTTAATAAAGGACGTCTGTATCTCGATAAAAAGCAATTTACAGAAGCCTTGATCGAATTCAATATGGCCCGTGATAAAGCGCCTCAGGAAGTAACGATTCTGGCAGCGATTCAAACGACGAAACGCCGTATGTCCGAAGAAACAAACCGGCTGGTACAGCAGGGACGGCAGGAATTCCGGAATGGCAATTATGCCAAGGCGCTGGGGCTGCTGGCAGACGCCCGTCTGCTCGGCGGAGATAATCCGGTGATTCAGACGGAAATTGAAACCCTGAGTAAACGTATCAAGCTTCAGGAAGATATTCAAAAAGGAATTGGTCTGTTTGATATTGGTGAATACGATCAGGCGGTCTCTGTTTTTGAAGAGGCTTTAAAACTAAATCCGGATAGTAAACTGGCTAAACAATACTATGAAAAATCTAAAATTGAAACGGTTGGAAAATCGGAACCATTAGATGCTGCTGCCGAAGGACGTTATCTGCGCGGTGTAGACAAGTTTGTAAAAGGGAAATACCAGGAAGCGGTCACGATTTGGGAAAAGCTGTTAAAAGAACATCCCTATAATAAAAAAATATTAAAAGCCCTTGAAGGCGCGCGTGACCGGCTGAATAGAAGTAAATAGCAAACTGGATTGATACATGTTTAAAAATGTAAAAAAAGAAGAAATCACCATTCCCGCTCAAATGAGTTATCTAACTCAGGTACGGGATTTTATAGAACATATTGGAAAAAAATATCATTTTCACGACAAGGTTGTGAATTCTTTCAAACTGGTTGTTGATGAAGCCTGTACAAATCTCATTCGACACGGCTACCGCGATATAAAAAATGGCGAAATTGT
>JANTFQ010000264.1 GCA_024763405.1 Calditrichaceae bacterium | reverse complement strand
ACCGTTAATTTTACGTTGACAAACTGGCATCCGGACGCGGCGCGGTTGGTTGTTTTTACCGCAAACGGCCGGAAGGTGAAAACCCTGTTCGCAAAAAGCAAACTGGGGCACAACTGGAATTATGAATGGAATGGCCGAAATGAACAAGGCCGGGAAGTAAGTTCCGGCGTCTATTTTGTCCGTCCGCTAAGTACAAGAGACCACCCGGCGCAGGTTCGTAAAATTATATTTCTCAAATAAGTTTATACCAGAGATGAAGATGATAAAAAATAATATGGATGTTATTTAGTGTCTGTTTTTAATGTGGTCTAAAACCTCACCCCCCGAAGTATCGGGGCAGGCCAGCCTCTCCTGAAAGGAGAGGGAGAAAAGCAAGTTCCCCTTCTCCTTGTAGGAGAAGGGGGCAGGGGATGAGGTATTTATGATAATAGAAAGAATCATAAAAATTCTCATTATTTTCTGACTTGGCGGACAGACACTATTTAGGCGCTTTCACCCGTTTGGCAATTTCCGGGATTGCATCTTTGTGAATCAAATAGGCCAGCGCTTTGAGCTTTATATAATCACCGTGAAAAAAGTAGTAACCTTTCGCGCTGCCGTCCCATGCCGTGCGCCACGAGTCTTTTACTAAAAACCAGTCATCGCCTTCGATTTGTTTAAAAGCCAGAATATGCATCAAATGATCATCGGTGGTAGATCCGTTTTTAAAGCGCAGTTCCCGCGCCTCTTGGTTTATATATTGACCCGGAATATCATATTCCGGAACAAAAACAGCATCATCGCGGCCTATCCGTCCCGGCTCCCCCGTGTCGCTATCGAAGGCAGCGGAATAGCCGTTTTGCACCGCTTGTCTCAGGCTGTTGTAAAAAACCTCCAGCGGCACATTGAAAAAGGTCTGACGATGGGCCCAGTTATCCGGTACTTTTAACTCGATAAATGTATAAAACGGCGCATATTGAAAAGAGGTCACCATCAGATAGTCTTCCCAGGGTAGGCGGACGAACTTTTGTGCAAATGATTTTGGCGTATAGTTTTTCCCTTTAAATTTAAATTGTTCCGGCGGCGGCCCTAACCAGACATTTAGAATTTTTTTTACTTTTTCAACCACCAAATCTTCATCCCATAATTGCAGAGATGCTGTTTTTTCCATCAGGTCCGTCAGTTCTTTTTCCAGCAAGATATGATTGAATGAGCCGCCGGGGCGCTTTGTCCCCGAATAATTGGTGAAGGGCACCATACCGTATAGCCGGATTGTTTCCAGTACACCGCTGAATAAATCGCCTCCGGCAAAACGGGATTTGCCTCTCGTTTGCACAAAACGGCGTGCTTTTTCTACAAAGGAAAAATAGACGGCATACATGATAGAAAGCTTTACCGGTTTTAATCCCGTCCGGGCCATTTCCGTTTCCAGAAAAGAGAGGGTAGCAAAACTCCAGCAGGCATTGGTGGTATCCTGATTTAGCGGTGGGAAATGAAACGGTGTTTTAAAAACTTCCGGAGAAGCAGGTTTGTGTAGGGTTTTTAGATAGGGTACGGCGCTTTCTTTCAAAGTTGGTGTCTGGGCCTGAAGCAACCCGGTGAATACAAATAAAATCATAAATATAGATGATCGCATTGTCTAAATCTCCCTGATATTTTGCAGCTAAATTTCAGCCGTCTTCGCTGCCGTTAAAAATTTATTTCCGAACTTATCCCTTTAATATGTATATTGTTTGTATACAATGCAAGCTGTCTGCCAACAGCCCTTTTAACAGAAGTAAAATTAATTCCGGTGTATTTTTTCGTATGCAATCAACCGTTAAAAAATTCTGGTTCTTTATTCTGGGTCTTACTCTTTTTCGCCTGGTCTATATTTATTTTCTGCCTGTTTCCCCTCAGGAAGCCTACTACTGGTATTATTCGCAGTATCCGGCCTTGTCTTATTTTGATCATCCGCCTATGACCGCTTACACGATCTGGATAGGTACGCTGCTTTTTGGAAATACGGTTTTCGGCATCAAATTCGGCGCGGTGCTTTGGTCTTTTTTGACTAATATCTTTCTATTTAAAACCGTACAGCAGGCGCTGGGAGTGAGAGACGAAAAAAATGACCGCCTGGCTTTTGGTGCTGTTCTCTTGTACAATGTAACGGTTTTTGCGCATTTGTATGCGATGCTTTCGGTGCCGGATACGCCGCTTCTTTTTTTCTGGCTTTTAAGCATCTATTTCTTTCAGAAAATTATGCTTACAGGAAAACCCTGGTACTGGCTGCTAGCGGGACTGGCCCTGGGTTTGGGGCTGGTCAGTAAATACACGGCCGCCGGATTGCTGCCGGCTTTTTTCGTAGTTATGATTCTGCAGCCGGAAATGAGGCGCTGGTTTAAAACCATCTGGCCCTATGCCGCTGTGCTGGTTATGCTGGTAACCTTCTTTCCCGTTCTGTACTGGAATGCGCAGCACAACTGGGTATCACTTGGTTTCCAGTTTGCCGACCGCGCCGCGCACGTTAAAAAATGGCAGAGTAAATATATCGTTCAGTTGCTGGCCAGCCAGTTGGCCTTGCTTACACCGCTGGTCTTTGTTGTGCTGATCCGCCTGAGCCTTAAAATAAAAACCTTTTGGCGGGAAAATCAAAAGGTGCTGTTTTTCTTTTTAAGCGGGATTTTTTTGGTTGGCGGATTTTTACTGATCAGCCTGCGTTCGCAGGTGAAGATGAACTGGCTGCTGCCGGGTTACCTGGGATTAATGATGGCCGCTGTTTTGTTCTTCTATGAGAAAACAAAGTGGCGCTCAAAATGGATGAAGATCGGCATTGGGTTTTCCGTTTTTCTGATACTGGTAATGCATTTGCTACAAATTATTCCCAATATTCCGCTGGGTGAGGGCAACACCTGGAGCGGCTGGCAGGATGCCTCACAGAAAATTTATACGGAGCAGCAAAAACTTGGCGGGAATAAGAACTGTTTTATTTTTGCCAATTCCTATAAAAGCGCTTCGCTGCTAAAATTTTATCTGCCGGATCAGCAGGATACGTACGCGCAGAATATTTACAACCGTCCGGCGCTGCAGTTTGATATTTGGGGAAAACCGGATTCCCTGAATGGGAAAGACGCCTTGTATATTTGTACCAACCGGCACGAATACAAAAAAGATTTGAAATACATCCGTCCCTTTTTTGATTCGGTGGAATTGCTGACAAAATTCAAATACCGCTTTGCAGAAAAATATGACGTAAGGACTATTTACTGTTACTATGCAAAAAATTATCAACCGGCTGACCACTAACAGCCTTCATATTCGCTTTATTAAATTCGGGATAATCGGCCTTTCGGGAATCGTGGTAAATTCTGCCGCGCTGTGGCTGCTGCATACCTACGTGCAGCTTGATATTTTTCTGGCTTCGCCGCTGGCGATTGCCCTGGCTATCTTCAACAATTTTAGCTGGAACGACCGATTCACCTGGAATGAAAACCGGGAAAACCGTCATAACAGTTACGTGCAGCGTTTATGGAAGTATTATTTTTCCGCGGCGCTGGGTGCCTTTTTAAATTATCTCGTACTGATTATTTTAACCCTGCAATTTGATTTATACTACCTGATCGCTAATCTGGCGGGGATTCTGGCCGGAATGGTTTCCAATTTTCTACTCAGTGAATTTTGGGTATTTAAAAGTAAAAAATAAGATTTGTAGAAGGACTGCTTTTCCTGAAAAAGGAACTTACAAGCCCGAGCCCGGTTTTATTCTTAAACGGTAAACTTTCTTATATAAAGAAAATCTCTGGATATGCTTGCATTGCTCTTTAAACAACCCCTCAATCGCTGGCGTCAAACCGGCCTCTGGCAGAAATTGCAGTTATCCGTTTTAGGTCTGGTTGTTTTTTCCTGGCTCATTTGGAAGCTGAGCGCCTGGTTTGCCGGCTTGCAGGTAAGCAGCCTTGTACTCGGTATTATTATTTCCCACTGTTTTTTACTGCTAAGCCTTTTAAGCGCTCCCTTTGTTTTTAAATATGCCCTGCCGCGTCAAAAAATGCTTTATGTTTTTTATTC
>JANTFQ010000263.1 GCA_024763405.1 Calditrichaceae bacterium | reverse complement strand
CTCCGGTTTCTTTCGCGCAGGAGATAATAGTCTCTTTGTCGATGGGTTTGATGGTATGAAAATCAACCACACGTACAGAAATACTTTCTTTTTCGAGAGCGTCAGCGGCTTTCAGCGCTTCCACTACCATCATACCCATAGCGGCAATAGTCAGATCGGTGCCTTCTCTTAAAATCTGCGCTTTGCCGAGGGTTAATTTATCCGATGCTTCATAAATCTGTGCAGCTTTGGGCCGACTGGTACGGATATAAACCGGTCCGTCGTGTTCCGCAATTTGGGGTAACAACTGACGCACCGCTTCCTCATCGGCGGGGCAGACGACGGTAAATCCGGGCAGGGCGCAGGCCAGGGCTAAATCTTCAATTCCCATTTGTGAAGGGCCGTCCTCGCCGATGCAGATTCCGGAATGGGAACCACAGAGCTTTACATTTAAATTAGGATAGGCAATGGATTGCCGCATTTGATCAAATCCTTTGCTCATTAAAAAGGTGGCAAAACTACTGGCAAAGGGAATTTTACCGCTGCTGGCAAAACCGGCCGCCATCGAAACCATGTTGGCTTCGGAAATACCGATATTGAAAAAGCGTTCCGGAAGGACTGCCTGGAATTTGTTCGACATGGTGGATTTGGATAAATCCGCATCCAGCACAACGATGTCTGTGTTGTCACGTCCCAGTTCCGCCAGTGTTTCCCCGTAAGCCAGGCGGGTTGCTTTTCCTAAGATATAATCGTTTTTCATTTTAATACTCCCGCGAAATGGGTTTCGCATTGAACTTGTGAATACTAAATCTCTTTTTTACCATCATAATGAGCGGGTGATTGTATATATAGTTTTGTTAATCTTCAAAATATTCAATATCAGCCAGATCACGATGCCGGCCCGAAGCTTTTTTATTTTTAATTAAATCTTCTTTCGATATCATTGAAATTTCAATATCTTCAACAGCTATTATATTTCTCCTTTGATAGCATTCTTCAAAAGCAATTCCGGATGCTTCATTAATTATATCAATTTGAATAGGAGAACTCCCCAGTCGATAGACATTGCCTTTTTCCTGAAAAACACTATTTTTAACCGTTGGAGCTCCAAAATTATAGAGTGCTTTTTGTAAATTTTCGATATTTTCATCATCAATAGAAATTAAAAAATCAATATCTTTAGTTGCTCTTGGATTTCCATATATACCAACAGCCCAACCGCCAACAAGGAGATAACGAACCCTATATTCGTTTAAAAACCGTATAAAATCTTTGAAATCTTCCGGTAGTTGCCTCTTTACCATAAAAGCATTCTCTTAGATAGGTTATGGTTCTCAGTTTTTCATCAATAGAAGCCTTCGCCCAATATTTCCTGTCGTCTTTTTCCAGCTCTTTACCGTTGCCAATAGTTATCTGGCTTCTGTTCATTCTTTCATTCATTATAAGTCCCGGCGAAATGATTTTTGCTTCTTATTTATTTTTTTGATGAAAGGCTGCCCCGGAGATGAAAGAGTAATATCGTATTTTATTTACACCAAAGCGGCCCGTGCTTTTTCAAGTTCACCTAAAGCGATTTTTAGCTCATCTTCCGTTGGAGCAACGCCATGATATTTATTATTATTTTCCATAAAAGAGACGCCTTTGCCCTTAACCGTATGCGCGATAATCACGGTAGGCTTACCCTTGAATGCCTTTGCCTGTTGCAAGGCAGAAAGAACCGCTTCCATATCGTGGCCGTTAATATCGATTACATTCCAGTTATTGGCTTTCCATTTATCAACAATTGGCTCCAGGTTTAAAATAACCTTATTGGCGTCATCCAGCTGGTATCCGTTAAAATCCAGAATAACATTTACATTATCCAGTTTATGATGACCGGCATACATAGCGGATTCCCAAATCTGGCCTTCGTTCGATTCGCCGTCGCCGATCAGTACGAACATCTGATGGGTTTCCTTATTTAGTAAAGCAGCGTGGGCCATTCCGATGGCGAGGGAAATACCCTGACCCAACGAACCGGTGGAGGCTTCGAGTAAGGGCAATTTACGTTTGTCCGGATGACCCTGCAGCGGGCTGCCGAATTTTCGCAAAGTGGAAAGAAGGTTTTTGTCGATATAACCGGCTTCTGCCAGAGCGGCATATAAAACCGGGGCCGCGTGGCCTTTGCTGAGAATAAAACGATCCCGTTCCGGCAAAGACGGATTTTGCGGGTCGTGTTTTAAAACACCACCAAAATAGAGAGCGGTTACAATTTCAACAGCCGAAAGGGAACCACCCGGATGACCGGATTTAGATTTGGCCAGCATCTTCAGAATCTCTTCCCGAAGGTGGATGGCCGTTAATTTCAGTTCTGTAATCTGGTTTTTCATAGTAATCCTTAATCCAAGAATTCTACTTCTACTTTGTTTTTTATAATTCCTTCTTTAACCCCGCGGTCAAGTAAGGTGCGGATGGCCTTACGGCCCACTTCGCCGTAATCCAGTGTCCAGTGGTTCACGTACATGCCAACAAATTTATCTGCTAATTTCGGATCCATATCGCCGGCAAATTTTAAGGCATATTCCAGAGCCTGTTCACGGTGATCGATGGAATACTGAATACTGCGTTTGATAAAATCGGAAACCGTGTGCATCAGTTTATCGCCCAGGTCGCGGCGAATTACATTTCCGCCCAGTGGCAAAGGCAAACCGGTTTCTTTAAACCACCATTCACCCATATCAATTATCTTGTTCAGGCCTTCTTCGGCATACGTTAACTGACCTTCGTGGATAATCAGGCCGGCGTCGTATTTACCTGCTTTGATCTGCGGGATAATTTGATCGAACGGGACAAATTCATATTTTAATTTGGGATTGTAAATCCGCATAGAAAGCAGCGCAGTGGTTAGTTCGCCTGGCACCGCAATGGTTAAAGCGTTTAAATCTTCTTCGGATAAATCTTTTTCGGAAACGATCATCGGGCCGTATTTATCGCCCATACTGGAACCGGTGGGCATTAAAATATATTTATCGGCCAACTGGGGATAGGCGTGAATAGAGATGGCGGAAACGTCGTAAGTGCCAACCATCGCTTCTTTATTTAATGTTTCGATGTCTTTTAAGGTATGTGAAAAGGTCAAGTCACCGGTGTCAAAAATATTGTTTGCCAGGGCATAAAACATAAAAGCGTCATCGGAATCGGGGCTATGGGCAATGCTTATTTCTCTCATTTTTGTTCCTCTATTTCATTTAATAAAAAGAAAGAAGTTAAGATTTATGCCCATTGTTTGCAAAACTTATTAGCGCAAAAGCAGCATCTTCCGGGTTTGAGACAAACCGTTTCCGGCAGAAAGTGTATAATAATAAATCCCGCTGGGTAATCCGTCTGCGTGAAAGGTAACAAAATATTTTCCGGTATTTTTTCTTTCATTTACAAGCGTCTGTACTTTTTGTCCAAGCATATTATAAATATCCAGCCGAACGTTGCTGGCCTCAGAAAGCCGGTAGCCGATCGCTGTACTTGGATTAAAGGGGTTTGGATAATTTTGATCGATTGAAAACAAAAGCGGTACTATTTTATCAGGCGGGTCGGAAATAAAATCGGGCGGCGTTTTATAACTGTAAATACCGGTCTCCGTAGCAAAGAAAATATAAAATGTCTGTTCAAAAACAGCGCTGCCCATCTCATTGATTCGAAACGCTAAAATAGGATTTGGTACGGTCTTCCAATTTTTGCCGCAATCAAAACTTTCATAGACAACCGATGTATCGGCACGGCTAAACGTAACGATGTGCTGCGTGTTGAGGGGATCGACGGCAATATCTAAAAATCCCGCATCGATGTTCTTTAAGCCTGTTTCCTGCCAATGTGCCCCGCCGTCAACAGATTTTAGTACATGGCCATCCATACCCAGATAAACGGTGTCTGGTTGCCCTGGAACAGTTGCCAGAGAGCGGCAGGCATTATCACAACCAAATGAACATAAATGGTCATCCATTTGCTGCCATAGTTGTCCTCCGTTCTCGGATTTGAATAGGACTGGATCCATGATCATCCCGCTACCACCAGTCCA
>JANTFQ010000262.1 GCA_024763405.1 Calditrichaceae bacterium | reverse complement strand
CGAAATAATAGGCAATCATAATCGCGGCGGCAATAAAGAGAACCGGTAAAGCGGTGGATTTCATTCCGGTTCCAAGACCGGCAATAATATTTGTTGCGGCGCCGGTTTCCGAAGATTTGGCAATGGCCTGTGCCGGCTTTTTATTTTCCGCAGTATAATATTCGGTAATCATTCCAATAGCGATTCCGGCGATCAAACCGGCGACCGTAGCCCAGAAGATACCGACTGCTGAATACTGAATACCGGACAGAATAAAGGTTTCCGGAGCAAAATTCATTACAACGGGATAGGTTAAAACGGCCATAATTCCACCGGCGCCAAAAGTGCCGACATTTAAAGCGGTCTGCGGATTTGCACCTTCTTTTGTTTTTACAAAAAAGGTCCCGATAATGGAAATTACAATTCCAAGAGAAGCCAGGATAAGCGGAAGAAGAACCAGGTCCACAGATAGTGCGGCTGCGCCTAAAACCATCGAACCGATAATGGAGCCCATATACGATTCAAACAGGTCGGCGCCCATTCCGGCAACGTCACCTACGTTATCACCAACATTATCGGCGATGGTGGCCGGATTACGGGGATCGTCTTCGGGAATACCCGCTTCTACCTTACCCACTAAGTCAGCGCCAACATCGGCTGCTTTGGTATAAATACCGCCGCCGACACGCGCAAACAAGGCGATGGAAGAAGCGCCCATAGCAAAACCATTAATAATGGGCAGCACCGTCCCCTGAAGGGCATTGATTTCAGTTCCGAGCCCCAATACTTTTGTATAAAAAACCAGTAACAAAGAAATACCAAAAATCCCCAGACCAACAACGCTCATACCCATTACGGCGCCGCCGGAAAAAGCAACTTGTAACGCCGGAGCCAGACCCTTACGCGCAGCATTGGTTGTGCGCATATTGGCATGTGTGGCCACACGCATCCCAAAATAGCCGGCCAGGGCAGAACAGAGAGCACCCATAGCAAAGGATAAGGCGACGAGCCGGATATCGGCTTTATTTCCTATAATCAATAAAATGGCAACGGCAATAACAAAAATGCCAAGTACTTTGTATTCGCGGGAAAGAAAGGCCATCGCACCTTCACGAACGGCTTGTCCAATTTCGCGCATTTTTTCCGTACCGGGGTCCTGTTTAATAATCCATGTACTACGCCAAAAAGCAAACAATAACGCCAGCGCTCCTGCTCCCATTCCGGTGTAAAGAACCATGTCGAACATTTTCGTACCTCTTTAGTTAGTTAGTCTCAGTGCTGTCAAGGTTTCGATTGTATAAATTCATCGCCCTGTCAATTCCGTATTCAATCCAGGATTCAACACCCAGCAGGGCTGTCTTAAACAGGTTACCTAACTGCTCTTTCTCTTCTTCACTAAAATCCGATAATACAAAATCAACGGCGTCATTAAAAGCGCCGCCGGTGCCAATTTTTAAACGGCTGAACTGTTCACTTTCCAGTTCATAGATAACAGATTTAATACCGTTATGTCCCGCATCACTGCCTTTGGCCCTGAATCTCAGCGTGCCGAAGGGCAGGTGAAAATCATCATAGATAATTAATAAATCTTCCTGAGGGATGGAAAAATTTTCCATCACCTGGCGCACCGCCAAACCGCTGTTATTCACATAGGTCGTTGGTTTGACCAGAACAACTGCCTGCTGCCCGGACTGCACTTCGCTAAAATAATAATCCCCTTTGCCCGGGCGAAAGGGGATATTAAACTTACCGTTTAAATAGTCAAGAAAAAGAAAGCCTGCATTGTGACGTGTCATTTGATAGCGCCGGCCCGGATTTCCCAGACCAATCAATGCACGCATCTGCTGGTCTCTCTTTATTCGTCTGATTCTTCTTTATCGCGGGCGGTGATAACTTCAGGTTCAGCCATTTCTTCACCCTCAAGTTCTTCTTCTTCCGTTTCTTCCTCTTCAGGACCACGCGGAATTGCCACACGGCAAAGTACATCATTCAGTTCGTCAAGCAATTCGATCGTATCAGTCGGCAAATCACCAACACGAATCGCATCTCCAATCGCCATGTTTTCAATATTAACCACGATTTCACCGGGAATATTTTTCGGCAGAACCGAAATACTGACTTCGTGTTTCACAACATCCAGCATCCCGCCTTCTTTAACACCATTCGGCGTACCTTCGAAACGAACCGGCACAGACATAACAATTTTCTGACCTTTTTTAACTTCCATAAAATCAATATGCAGTACGCTTCCGTTTACCGGATGTACCTGTACATCACGCACAATGACCTGGTGAACATCACCGCTTAACGATAAATCAATAACGGCATGTTTTTCACGAAGTAACATTTTTAATTCGTGCGCATCAATAGTCGCCGAAGCCGGTGCGTCGATTTCGCCATAAATAATAGCCGGGACTTTGCCCGCCCTGCGCAGCCGCCGGGCATCTGCTTTACCGCTGTTTTCACGAACTTCTGCGTTTAATATCATTTCAGACATGAATAACTCCCTGGTTAAAAACAATGCAACTTAAAATCTGCACCATCAATTCTAATACCTTACAGCCTTCCGGCCCACATTCACTACAAGATTTCCCGGTTCACTGCAAGGCAGTTTGTTTAGCTGGGGTGGCAGGATTCGAACCTGCGAATGCCGGACCCAAAACCCGGTGCCTTACCACTTGGCGACACCCCAAGTGCAAAATTAGTGATAGTCTTGGAATTTAATATGAATCCAAAAGGTTGTCAAGATTTTATTGGGCTTTGAAAGGGGATAAATAGGACTGCCAGATTCCACACAAAATCCTGCAGGACTATTTAAAAATACAAACCCAGGGTAAATTGGTGGCTCGTTCCCAACTCATACGGGTTTGGAGCGAACGCATAATCAAGATAAAACGCCTCATAATTCAGGCCGATACCGGCAGACCACTGAAAGAAACCGGAGCCAAAACGAGCCCCTGTCCGCAACGCCAGTCCGCCCATCAGGGGAAGCTCCCCGCCTACTCTCAGAGAGGTTTGGCCGTCTTTGACATATTCAAAATCCGAAGTCAGCACGGGGTTTTGTTCAAAAATAGAATAGGGTAAACGGTAAGCAAATCCGGTGCGCAGCAAAAGTGGAAGCGGTGAAGCCTGTTCTTTCAATTGTTCCATTTTTCCTGCATTTTGCAGGGTCAGTCCCCAGTCTAAATTCTTTATCAGGGAATTATACTTAATTCCAAAATCGACGGCAAAGCCACCGGCCGAACTTAAATAGAGCTTCTCGAAGAGATATTTTACCGTAATGCCCGCCTGCCATTTTTCTCCAAACGACCGGGCATAGCTCAGCGCCGAATAGAAATTTACCGCATCCACCGTTCCGTCCGGATCAGCCGAAGGTTCTTCTCCGCGGATTTCAATCCCCGGAATCGTAAACACGTTTACGGCCAATGAAAAATGGTGCAGACCGGAATTAAATTTTACAGCCGCATATTCCTGGGTAAGATCGCTTAGTAAAACATGATGGGTCAATATTACATTTTCTTTTTCTGTTCCGGCCAAACCGGCAGGGTTCCAATAGGCTGCCGAAGCACCGGAGGCGAGCGCCGTATAAGCCCCACCCATTGCGGAGGAGCGACCATCCACATCTATTTTTAAAAAAGCCAGCCCATTATTTCCCGAAGCGGCGGCAATTGAAATAATGCCTAAAACAAGAAATACTATTTTATTTACTAAATTAATGATCATTCAAACCTCTTAATCCAAAAATATCTGCCAAGAAAAAATATGCGTACTGCCCTCCCCATGCCGGGACGGGAGAAAAGCATAATCGAGTTGACCCAGATACGAAAGCATACTTTTTTTCATCGCTTTTAAGCTTCGGAAATTGATGCCGGCGCCAAAGGTAAAACGATCCGCATCATAGCCGCTGCGCACAGACACCGCATTTTGATAAACCGCTTCTGCGCCCAAATGGTGTTTACGTGTCTGCTTGTTGCTCATTTCAAAATCATATAAAACATGCAGCCACTTGAAAGGCGATACCCAGCGCAAACCGGCAAGATATGTTTTGGGAAAC
>JANTFQ010000261.1 GCA_024763405.1 Calditrichaceae bacterium | reverse complement strand
CCAATTAGTTCCGGCCGATCAGATTGAACGCATCTCGCGTTTAAATATTACAGCATCTATGCAGCCGGTGCATATCGCCGATGATGTTTATACGGCTGAAAAATACTGGGGGGAGCGGTGTGCGCAGGCCTACCCGTTTCGGCAGTTTGCAAGTGCCGGCGTTAATCTGACTTTTGGCAGCGATACTCCGGTAGCGGATATTGATCCGTTTAAGGGATTGTATTCGGCTCTGCAGCGGAAGTATCGTTTTAATCCTGCTGAAAAAAGCTGGTATCCGCAAGAAGCGCTCACCCTGCCGGAAGCATTTAATGCTTACACCTTTGGTGCAGCCCGGGCCTTAGGCAGAGAAAGAGTTATTGGGAGCCTTGAACCGGGGAAGGCGGCTGATTTTATTGTTTTGGACAAAGAAATTTTTTCGGTTCCTGCGGAAGAGCTGCTCTCTGTAAACGTATTAAAAACGGTAATCGGCGGAGAAATGGTTTTCGATGCGGATAAAAACTAAATAGATATTGACACAATCCCTATAAAATCCTATTTTATAACACTTATGCCTGACTAACGCGAGGGGAATCCATGAAAATCAAAGAAAAAATAGAGAACCATGTTGCCGTTTTAATTCTGTCCGGAAAAATGATGGGAGGTCCGGAAACTACAGCGTTGCATGATCATATACGTGGTTTAATCAACGACGGCATTACCAAGGTTGTAATCGACCTCGGTGAAGTAAAATGGATGAACAGTTCCGGTATGGGCGTTTTGATGGCCTGTACAACCACTTTAAAGAACGCGAAGGGGCAACTTGTACTGGCCCGTGTTTCCGAAAAGGTTCAGAGTTTGCTCGTAATTACGCAGTTGATTCGGGTTTTTGAAACATACGAAACCGTTGAACGCGCCGTTGCTAAATTAGATTAAAGTGATCTAATTTTATACCAAGCCGGAATCTTTACAGGATTCCGGCTTTTTTATTTATACCGGCGCCGGCTTTTCTTGAATCGAAGATTTAAATAGTGAATAATTAGTATCTGTCTTAAAAGTAGTCTAAAACCTCACCCCCCGAAATATCGGAGCAGGCCAGCCCTCTCCTGTAGGGAGAGGGAGAAAAGAAAGTTACCCTTCTCCTTGTAGGAGAAGGGGGTATCATGAACTTGCCATTTTGTGGGGGGATGAGGTATTTATGACGACAGAAAGAAGAATACAAATTCTCATTATTTGCTGACTTTATGGACAGACACTAATGAGAATGAATAAAAACACGGAAATTTTTTAGTACCACTAATTCCATTGTGAATATTGATTTAACCGGCTTTCCCGAAGTATATTTAGCGAAGTTTACCGGCTGTTAATACTCATCATTTTTTAAAAAGGATTTCAGGTATGCAAGAGACCATTTCTTCCCTGCAGAAAAAGCTAAAACGCAAACAGATCGAAATGAGCTCCATTCAGCAAATTGGCAAATCGCTTAGTTCGGAACTGCGCACAACCCGTCTGCTTCCGCTGATAATGACCGAAGTAACCCGGTTGATGCATGCGGAACGCAGCACCTTTTACATCGTGGACCAGGAGCGGGGAGAGCTTTGGTCGCAGATTGCGCAAAAGGCCGAAATTCTGGAAATCCGGCTTAAAATTGGTACCGGTATTGCCGGCCATGTGGCCAAAACCGGGGAAATAATAAATATTGAAGATGCCTACAATGACGATCGTTTCGATCCTACTACCGATAAAAAAACCGGATACCGCACCCGCAGCATTTTGTGTATGCCCATCTTTGAGCCGCTTAAAAATGAAAGTGATGCGCCGGTCATTATAGGTGTACTGCAGGTACTCAATCGAATCGACGGTGTTTTTGATAAAGAGGATGAAGAGCTTTTAGCAAGTATGGCTTCGCAGATTGCCATTGCTTTAATCAATGCCCGGCTCTATGCCTCGCTCGAAAAAAAGGTTTCCGAGTTAAATTTACTGTTTGATATTGAGCAGGAATTAAATAAGGCTAAAAGCCGCGAAGAAATGATCAACTGGGTACTGAAAAAAATTACCGACACCTTGTTTGTGGAATCCTCGGTTGCTGCTCTGTTTGACGGCAATCAAGAAACCTTTGGCACCATCATTTCCTATAATATCGACGCGGCGAAAAATGAACAATTTAAACAAATGAACGCAGTGCCTCTGATTGCCGAGGCGATTTCCGGCGGCAGCATCTCCGTGCTAAATGATTTTGATCAAACCAAAACAGCGGAGACCGATATCTTTAAAAAGATCGGTATCGAAGTCCGCCATCTTGTTGTGGTGCCATTGAAATTTGAAGAAAAAACTATCGGGGTAATAGCGCTTTTTAATAAAAAAGGGAAAAATGATTTTTTCCGAAATGAAGACTTACAGCTCCTGAAATCGATAAGCGGCCAAACTGCCCGCAGCCTGGAAACATATCGTCTGCGAAAGGAAAAAGAGAATGCGGAACATTTGGCTTCCATCGGAAATATGATGAGCACCATCGTGCATGATTTACGCACACCGGTTAATAATATTCAGGGTTTTGTGGAACTGATGCAGGAAGAAGATGAACAGGAGATGCGGGATGAATTTGCCGGAATCGTTCTGGAGCAGGTGAATACGCTGACCAGTATGATCCAAGATGTTCTCGATTTTGCCAAAGGTAAAACCAGCATTCTGCCCATTAAATACCCGGTTGATAAAATTATCAGCCAGTTTAGTAAATTATACGAAGACGGAATTAAGAAAAAAGGATATGAATACGAAGCTGCCTGTGATACAGCATCCATGGTGTACGTGGACCCGGAAAAGATGGGTCGCGTTTTTATGAATATTATGAAGAATGCCCTGGAAGCAATGCCGGAAGGCGGGAAGTTCTCTATCCGTGCCAGCGAAGAAAATGGTGAAATTCTATTCAGCCTTTCCGATACGGGCAGCGGGATTCCCGAAGAAATACGGGATAAACTGTTCGATTCATTCGTTACCAGCGGTAAAGAAGGTGGAACCGGTTTGGGACTTGCCATTGTTAAAAAAGTAATTGATCAGCACAAAGGCCGGATCGAAGTGGAATCCGGGAAAAACAAGGGCACAACGTTTAATATCTATCTTAAGAGACTTTAATCTATGGCACGCCTTGCTTATATTTTTAATGCGCTGTTTACAGAGCATGATCCGGGAGCGGGGCATCCGGAATCACCTGAAAGATTACATAGCATCCAGACGTATCTGAAAAAAAATGGATTTTTTAATCGTATGGACGAAGTGTCTTGTCTGCCTGCTTCTAAAGAGCAGTTGAGGTTGATACATTCTGCGGATTATATTGATTTTGTCTTATCCTTCCGGGGGAAAAAGGAGGCCGTTTTAGACCACGGAGATACCAGGCTTAGCGCCGGATCGGTGGATGCCGCTCTTCTGGCGGCCGGGGCCGCGCTTAATGCCGTGGAACTTGTTTTTGATCAACACTATGATAAAGTATTTGCAGCGGTTCGTCCTCCCGGGCATCATGCCCTGCGGGACAGCGCCATGGGCTTTTGTGTTTTTAACAATATCGCGCTTTGCGCCGCTTATGCCCTGAAAAAAAAATATGTAAAAAAAATTCTGATAGTGGACTGGGATGTGCACCACGGAAATGGCACACAGGCCGCGTTTTACGATAATCCGCATGTCTTTTATCTGAGCCTGCATCAGTCGCCATTTTATCCTATGAGCGGTCGGGCCGATGAAACAGGTTCCGGGAAAGGAAAAGGGTTTACGATGAATATTCCCCTTCTGTCCGGATGTCGTGATGATGATTATGTTCATGTGCTGGAACATGCGCTGTTGGAAATAGAAGAAACCTTTAGTCCGGATTTGGTTTTAATCTCTGCGGGATTCGATGCCCACCGGGATGACCCCATCGGAGGAATGCTGCTGACGGAAGAAGGCTTCTATAAAATAACCGAACTAACGGCCCGTTTTGCCCAGCGTCAAGCCAATGGACGGATCATCTCCTTTTTGGAAGGCGGGTACCATTTATCTGCGCTGCCTTCAAGTGTTTCCCGACATTTGCAGTGTTTATTAAAACATTAGGTAGTGTCAAAAGT
>JANTFQ010000260.1 GCA_024763405.1 Calditrichaceae bacterium | reverse complement strand
GGAAATAACGCCGGCGAGGAGAAATAGGGTCACTATTTTTTACGTATTCTACAACGCTGCAAAAGGCAAAATTATTTTAATGATTATGTCTTACACTCAGCAAAATTTGTGCTATTTGACATTCTAACACACTGCCTGTAAAGGTCAATTGCACTACTGACAGGCATTGCTCCCCCTCACTTTCAAAAGAGAGGGGGAATAAGGGGGTGCGTCGTTTTTTGAAATTTATTTCTATCAACAAGCTGTGTTTACTTAAATTAAACAAACAATTAGTGAGCAAAGGACATAATCACTTGTTTTAAGATAAGCGATTGTTGTTTCTAAGTTCTATTCCATAATTGAATTCAAACAAAAATATTTTTACTTTGTCTTCGTCTTACCAGAAGAAGGCCATTATATTGAAACGACTTTCGATCATCTTTTTATTGTTTATTTTCGCCGCGCAGGGCTTCTGCCAGAGTTTCGGATTCGGACGTAACAAAGTACAATATAACGACTTCGACTGGCAGATTCTCAAAACCGAGCATTTTGATATTTACTACTATTCCGAAATGAAAGATGCCGCGGAGCAAGGAGCCGCTTTCGCCGAAGAGGGCTATCGCGATTTGGAGAGACGATTCAACTATTCCATCACGCGGCGAATTCCCCTAATCCTTTACAGTTCTCATTTGCATTTTCAGCAAACAAACATTTCGCCTGGTTTTATCCCCGAAGGGGTAGGCGGCTTTTTTGAATTTATGAAAGGCCGGGTGGTGGTTCCGGGCAATGGTGATTTCCGGCGCTTCCGGCGCGTGATTCGCCACGAACTGGTGCACGTATTTATGCACGCCAAACTGTACAATCTAGCTCGTCGCTACGACCGGGCCGAGCCTGCCGCACCGCCGCTCTGGTTTACGGAAGGACTGGCCGAATTCTGGTCCGGAGGCTGGGACAGTCAGGGTGAAATGGTGTTGAAGGATGCCGTCCTTCATAATTATGTGATCGGTCTTCAGGACATTGAACGGGTACGCGGTACCTATTTTATGTACAAACTGGGGCAGGATGTTTTAACCTTTATTTCCAAAACTTACGGGACCGATAAAATTCTGTTATTAATGGAAAATTTCTGGAAATACGACCAGTTTGAGGAATCCTTCAGAGAGACCCTCGGACTTACGTACCGGGAATTTGACCGTATTTATCTCAGCCATCTTAAAAAACGATTTTATCCTAAACTGGCCGAAGAAAATTTTAACGACGTGGTCTGCCCGACGGTGGTGCGCGACGGGTATAATTTTAAACCGGTATTTTATAAATCCAAAGGGAAAGAATATGTCATTTCCAGCGGCAACCGCGACGGTTATTCCAGCATTTACCAATCCCCTCTTCGTCCGTTGAATCTGGATCAAAAAGACGAACGTAAACGCCTAATCAAAGGCGAAGCTTCTTCGGAATTTGAAGCCTTTCATCTTTTCAGCTCAAAAATTGAGGTGAGCAAAACAGGTGTTTTAACCTTCAGCGCCAAAAGCGGTGCATCCGATGTTTTGTATTTATTTGATGTAAAAGCCGATACCATAAGCGCCGCCCTGCGTTTTGACGGAATTGTCGGTATCTCTTCACCGAACTGGTCCGCGGACGGAACTGAAATCACCTTCAGCGGATTGAGCAGCGGCGGTCAATTGGATATTTACAGTTATCAAACCGTGCAAAAAAAGCTCACCCGTCTTACCAGTGATTTTTACGCCGATTATGATCCGGTGTTTTCGCCGGACGGTAAATATATTGCTTTTTCTTCCGGCCGTTCTGTGCCAGGGAAAAAGAGCGCCCTGAACCTCGTACTGTTAGAACGGAAAAGCGGACGGATGTTCCATCTGACTTCCGGAGAACAGATCGATAAAAGTCCGGAGTTTTCGCCGGATGGCCGTTACCTGGTTTACACATCCGATTTATCCGGCACCTTTGACCTCTATTTGATTAAGAATCCACTGGCGCACGCCCGTCGGGAAAAAGCGCTGGAATCATTTAAACTGACCCGCTTTGTCGGTTCGGCCTTCGATCCCTGCTGGGTGGACAGCAGCCGCATTTTATTTTCAGCCTTCGAAAATAATCGCTTTCAGATTCGCTTGCTGCATAATTTTTTAAACGAAGCGGTTGACGCCAATAAAATACAAATGCCGGTTTTTCCCGATTCACTGCCTGCGCGCACTTTTGCCGGAATTAATCGCAAACTGGTTGAAAAGCGCAGCCCGTACGTCACTAAATTTACACTGGATTTTGCACAATCTCAGGTTTCTCAGGATCCGTTCTGGGGTACTTCCGGGGGCGCTCAAATGGCTTTTACAGATATGCTGGGAAATGAACAGTACTTCCTGACCATTTTTAATAACGCCCGCGTGAGCAGCGATTTTTGGAGCAGCTTTAATGTTGCCGTGCAAAAAGTATCGCTGCGTAAACGGTTGAACTACGCGGTTGGCGCCTACCGTTTCGCCGGGTTCTATTACAACCCCGAAGATTTTTACTATTACGAAGAAAAAATTGGCGGATCTCTCGTTTTAAGTTACCCGCTTTCCCATTTTGCACGGGTATCTTTAAATCAGAATTTGTATTATTCCGACAAAGACCGTTTTTTCGCCAAACGCCGAAAAGCCTGGATAAATGCCGGATTTGTATCCTATGTGTTTGATAATTCCATCTGGGGACCCAGCGGACCAATGGACGGCAGCCGCATCAATATTGGCTTCGGCAATACGTTCGATTTCGCCCGTTCCCAGGTTAATTACATCACCGGCTTAATTGATTTGCGCACCTATTACCGCACCAGTCTGCGCACCGCTTATGCTGTACGGCTGCTTTCCCTGTTTAACGAAGGAAGTGAGGCGCGCCAGTTTTATTTCGGCGGCAGTTGGGATTTACGCCTTTACCGGCGCTGGTCGATGCACGGCAAACGGATTTTTCTGCTCAGCCAGGAATTCCGCTTTCCTCTTCTGGATTTATTAGCCCTGCGTTTCCCGCACTTTTCCCTGGGTTTTCAATCGATTCGCGGGGCTTTGTTTTTCGACGCGGGCAACGCCTGGAATAAACGCTATGAGGGTTTGAAAGGAAGTTTCGGAGTTGGTGTGCGTCTGAATTTAGGGAATATGCTGGTGCTGCGCTGGGACATCGGACGCAAAACCGATTTTAATTCCATCACCAATGAAACCGTGACCCATTTTTTCTTTGGATGGGATTTTTAAAACGGATAGTATCTGTGGTATTCATAAAATTTTTCACCTTGAAGTTCACGAAGACCATAAAGAGATAAAAAAATGAATATAAATACACTTATTAAACCATTCTCATTTTTTAAAAAAAGAATACCGAAAACAACAGCGGCCTTTTCCCTTTCGCTTGCATTTCTTTTATTGCTCTCCTGTCATCGTCCTTATTTAGAGAAGCCAGAAATAAAAAGTCCGGATAGCTCGGAAGGATTCACCGAAAGTCATTTCGTTAAGGCTGATATAAAACTGCCCCTCTCGATTGTCAATGAAAAAGAGCTGCGCGGAACAGCAGTGGATGCTTTTATCCCCCTGGGAAAACAGTTCGCCCTCGTAACGGCCAACGGATATTTCTATTCCCTGGAAAAAGAGGGCTTTAAAAAAGCCGCGAACTTCCGTCCTGCCCGGGGCATCAGTACGGCGCCTGCTTACGCTGACGGCCGTTTGTACATTGCCTCGGAATGGAATAAAACGGGATTGAATGTTTATGATTTTTCACAGCGGAAAATAGTCAGGAAACTGGAGAATGGTTTTTCCGTTTCGACGCCCATCGTATGGCAAAATAAAATTTTTCACGCGCAAAAGAATGGGATCATCCGGTGCCTGAATGCCAAGACGTATCGTGAAATCTGGCAAAACGATGTGCAGGATCAAATCCGCAGCAGCCTTGCTTTCGACGGTGCGTATCTTTTTTCGGCTTCCCTGTCGGGAAAAATCCAGGCACTTGTTCCGGAGTCCGGTTCCGTTGCCTGGCAGACCGAGTTGAATGAAACGGTTCGTGCCGCTCCGGCAGCATCGGCTTCTTTCCTCATCGTTGCTACCGTTTCCGGGAAACTGTTTTTGCT